>JAZQOI010000013.1:0-14096 GCA_045627745.1 Lachnospiraceae bacterium
TTATACCCCATAATAGATTAGTTCATTCTCGTCTCCCCTTTGACTACATAAGTCAATGACATTCCGAACCGCACCGGATCACCTCAGCCAGGCCAAACAGGTCAACGAGCATAGCAAGAACATTTGTTTGGGTAAAATCCATAATAAAAGGGCCTACATTAAATCAATGCAGGCCCTAACTATTATAATGATACTGTTGAATATCTTGCCATTACAAGAAAGTCAGAATTAGTAAAACTTCCGCTGCTGTTTATTATTCCTATTTCAACCTCTCGCGCACTTCTTGCCGTTACTGTGTAATTTAATCCGCTTGTATTGTTTGGAATAATAACCATAAATGATTTGTAGTTATAAGCAAGATCAGTATTAAATCTGTATTTTCCTGTAGCATATCTTGTAATAGTTACTTTGTCATTATCACTAAATAATACTGTTCCGTCACTCTGTACCTGAGCATTCAAAACCATTCCAAGCATACCGTTAAAATATACAATAGGTGTAGTATTTAGTGATACGGAGTAGAATTTATTAGATTTAAGATCTATCTTATAGCTTCTGACTGTAGTAGTATTATGTCGCTGTAATAATAAAGAGTATCCATTATAACTGTCTTCACAGTCGATTTCTAAATTGTAGTATATTCTGTCAGTACCGTCATCATTACAAATTAACTGGCCGAAAGAAGGAAGACTACAATTTACAGATTTAATCTTTGCTGTAATATTTGAAGGTTTGGTACATAAACTTCTTACTCTAAAACCTCGTGTGCCAGGATTATCACTAATACAATTATTGAAAGTGATAACACAATTACTACAGTCACCATATTCAGCTACATAAAAATCACCGTTGTAAGCTTCGTCAGACTGGTCAGAGCTTGTATTAATAGCTATGCAATTATTAAATACTACATTATATATAGAATTTTCATCTACATGGATTAAATTACAAGAGAATGCGCGCTTTGTACATTCTTCAGCAATTACATTATTAATAATTCCATATACTTTTTCGGTTTCATGATTAGGTTCAATATCAACACCGCAGCAGGGATCAGCGCCGCCGATTTCTGTAATTTTTACATTTTCAATAAAGAATCCATAACCTGATATAATTGAAATACCGTTTCTTCTTGTTCTGCTTATTTCACAATTAGTAACAACAGTGTTATTTATCTGTCTGTCACCTCCCAGATATATACCATCACCACCGCAATTTCTGACCTTTACATGCTCAATTTTTACATTGTCCGCCTCTATGTCAATGCCATGGTTGTAGGGTGATAATTCTTCAGGATATGTATCTAAATTACCGGTAACAGTAAAATTAGATAATGTGACATTTGCAGTATTTACTTTTATGGCTCTTGTATTGTTTTTATCACTAACAATAATTTCAGCTCCTACATTTCCAAAAATATCATTAGTTGGATATAAAACACCGGAAATTAAATATTTATTTTTCAGATATACAGGTTTTCCGGTTGCTATTGTTTTACGCATGGCCTCGGTATCGTCTGAAGTACCATCACCTTTTGCGCCGAACATTTCAGGCGTGACATAAACCTTAAGTGATTCAAGCTGAGCATTAAAGTTTGAAACTATAATCCAGTATTCACTGTTTGATAGCTCAATACCTGCAGGCACCTCTTTAAGTGACAAATAGCTGTTACCTTCAGGACCTTCAACGATAGTAGCTTTGTCATAGTGTGATGTTCTTGACCATTCGATAGGATCTGCTAATTTAATAGAGTTTTCATTAACAAATTCCTTAATGTGTTCGTTCTGTTCCAGTACCTGTTTCAAAATCCAATCAAGATTAAGTTCATGCAGGTCTGAATACGGATACGCATGTTTAAAAATAGAATTCGGATACATTTTAAACCTCCTTTTAATATACCATTATGCAAAACTCACTTATGAATAAGTCTGCAATATGTTCGTATAAGTTCCATTTAGCTATATCAAGCTCAGATTCTAACATTTGCTGCGATGTAGTCACACCTATATTTCCATGAATTCTACCATTATGAGTCATATCAGTATCATGTGTAACTGTATCAGTGCGGGATCCTAAAGTATCTGTATTAGTGTGGGTTCCTATAGTAGAAGTATCTGTATAAGAATCAACATCAGAATCTATAGAGTGCTCTCCAATAGTGTTAGTATTGGTATGTTCGGTACTGCTTACGGTGTCTGTATGTTCTCCAATAGTAGTTGTATTGGTGTGTTCATCTACAGTATTAGTATTAGTACGTTGATCAACTGTAGTAGTATTGGTATGCTCATCAGCTGTAGTAGTATTAGTATGCTCATCAGCTGTAGTAGTATTAGTATGTTCATCCTGAGTATGTGTATCTGTATGAGCATCTACAGTAGTTGTATTTATTTCATTAGGTGAGTATGTATCTACATTATAAGCTGACACTTTATTTTCACCTGTAGTATGCTGTTGTGCTAATACATCAGTGTTTACAATTTCACCGATGACAGCAGTAGTATTTTCTTCACCTATAACAGCAGTAGTCTTTTCTTGTCCTATAACAGCGGTAGTCTTTTCCTGTCCTATAACAGCGGTAGTAACTTCTTGTCCGGTTATTGTAGTAGTCTGTTCACCTCCTAAAACATCTGTAGTAGTCTGCTGACCATAGGTATCTGATTTATGCTGTTTTCCATGAATGTCTGTATTGACTATTTCGCCATTTTCATAGGTATTTGTCTGAGGGCTTAATTCGCTTGTATCTGTTCCAGTGTGCGAGTCTATCCAGTCTTCTTTTCTGTCATAGTTTTCAAGTGGGCTGTATTCAATATTAAGAGCCTTTAACCATTTGTCAAAGGTTCTATAATGTTTTTTACCCCATAAGCCTATAGCGTCAGTCAAGAATTCCGGATCAGGATAAAGTACTTCCATATCACCTGCGCGGAAAAGAATATTATCGGTCACAGTATCTTTATCATAATTATCAGGCAGGTTAAGCTTGTCAAATAAAGACTGGTCTTTACTGTTCTGCCATGTTTCCAGACCTATCATAGTTATTTTCGCCATAACTTAAAACCTCCTCATAATTTAGTGAAGCTTTGAAGCTTTTGCCATACCGAGCATTAATTACATCAAAGCTGTTATTTAAAGTATCTACCCATATTGTACACCTTGCAAGTGCGTCAAGTTGTTTAGAATCTGCTTCACTGGTTACCATTCTTTCTTTTTTCTGATAAGGTACAGTGGGTATACCTATTTCACAGTCAAAAGAATTTAATATCGTCTGCATATCCATTAACTGATCTGAAGTAACATAGCAATTCTTTAAGTGTTGTCTGTCATAAAGGTCTAAAGCCTGTTCTTTGCTTTCTTCGTCAGGTTCCATTATGCGGTCTGTAACTATTAAAGGTTCACCGGAGTTTGCCTTATCAACAATTTTCTTTAGTGTTTCTGCTGCCGCCTTATTCTTAGCTGTCAGAATCATAGGAATCTTGTTATTGATAATTGACATATTAATAGCACCATCCAAACATGAAAGTTTTTCAGCATAATAATTAATAATATCAAAAATTCCCATAAAGTCAGGAGTCAGCTTTAGAAGTTCACATTCTTTATGAATTTCTAATCTTGCATTATATGCAGGATTTGAAATTATACATTCTGTAGGCTGATAATAAAAATCAAATCCGTACAAATTACAGGGCTGGAAAGCAAAACCGAATTCCGGTGAGTCAAAAACCGATACAAAACCAAAACGGAAAAGGCAGTAGTAAAGGAAGTCTTTAACTTCGCCTTTGAATTCACCGTCGACATCAAGTTTAATAACACTACAGGCTCTTTGGAATAAAGCACGCTGCCAGTAACCAAAAGAAGCATTATTCTTTACTTTAATACTTGAAGGAAAGTAAGTACCTTCATAAGCATTAATTTGTTTATAATTAAAAGGTATATAAGTTTTCATATAAAACTACCTCCTTTTAATTAATCCCTGTCAAAATAGCCGAATACCCATATATGAGCCCAGTCAAAAAGTGTTTTATCAGGTAAGTTAGTACCCTGTCTTCCGTCAGCATAACAGCGAAGCACAAAAGACATATTCTTTGCTGTTCCTGCACCGGTTAAATTAATATCAAATTTTGCGTCGATAAGATGGAAATCTTCAGGCATTTGTACATAATCTGCCGAGTGCTGCACTTCTAAATCGCTTTCTGTAATAGTAACATTACTACCGTCACTTTCAGCAAAAATGTGATACCAGCGCCCCTGTTTCATCCAAGGGGCTATATTTTCTTTTTTCATTTATTAACCTCCAATTAAATAAAGTTTTAGACCTATGTAACACGCGCTCGCATAGGTCTTTTGATTACATATTAAGAAGCCATGTAATAGAGAATAAAATTCTCTGTATAGTCATTAATGGCATTCTTTGCGAAGCTCCACCACAAATTACGGTAATTCTTGCGGGCCTCTAAAGGCGTAGAAGCTGCGCGCTCTAACTGATAATCAGTCATTACAGCGTCTTCATCAAATAAACATCCAAGTACATAAGGAAGGCTTACCGCTTCCTGTGCTGCTGTCTGCTGACCTGTAACAGTATCAACGATTGCAGGCTTAATGTTAATTGACATAGGTGTGTCAATAGACTGCCAGTAGTTTACAGGCTCAAATCCCTTATCAAGATCTAAATACTGAGTATTGAAAATTTCAGGATATACAGAAGCTTTGGCCATTACAAAGAAAGGATTGTAAAGAATAGCTTTCTGCTTATCCTTAGGTGTATGTCTGAGAAGTGTATAAGATTCTCCAGCTACTGTCTTAGCAGGGCTGTAATGATAACTCTTACTTCTTTCTGACATATAATCAGAATCGAGCTTGAAGCGTGCTACAAAATACTTAAGGAAATCATCAAGGTAAGTTGTTCTTAGTTCCTCACCTGTATAAGAAGTTCCATAAGTACTATTGTATGCAGCTACCAGGTCAACAGCACCTCCGGGAATTGAAGCACTCATAGCATACTGTCCGGCCATACGGTTGAGAAGTGTCATTCTGTTGAATGCTTCTTTTGTGCTTTCAATATCATTTGCCTTTTCTGTCATTACGCCAGCAGCAAAAGACATGAAACTTGCCTCATCTCTAAAAGCCATCTTTAACTGATCTTCGTAGATAGTTGTAGAAGTTTCCCATACAGAGCTACCGCCGAAATTGTTTTCAAGGACAACAGGCGCGTTCTGTTCCCACATGGATTTAGTAGCATTTGTATTAACGCCATTGTCTAAGCCCATGCCTAAGTTTGTTTTCTGGTCAGTGTTCCAGTCACCGGCAAAAGTATTTTCACGAGCATAAAAAGAAATCTTTCTAAGTCTTGAAGTGTAAGCTCCTGTGTTAAGCGCGTTGATAATCATCAACTTTGCCTTCTTAGGTCTTACAGACATCAATGTTTTACCCATGACAATACCAAGTGAATTGATTGTGTTCTCAACGCCAGTAGCTAATACTGTTTCACCTGCTGATACAAAGCTTGAAGTGTCTGTAACTGTTAATCCAGTCTGACCTGTAGCCTGTTCAACAAGAGAATTCATCAGCGCGTGTGCGTCAAGTGGTGTAAAAGTTCTTGCCATTGTTTTTTCCTCCTATTAAATTATTGGTTTATTACATAAAAGACTGCGCCCATTCAGTAATTCGGTCATTCTGTTCTTTTTTGATTACGTCGTTTTGTGCCGATAGGTTTTGAGACCGATTTATTGATTGCGCTTTCTTTAATGCCTCATTTGATTCGTTAAGCTTCTTATTAAGCTCATTTATTTGCTGCTGCATGGTAGCTAAATTATTTCCGTCTGTTCCGTTCTGTTCCGGTCCGTTCCCTTCCATTCCGTCTGTTCCGTCTGTTCCGTCTGTTCCGTTCTGTTCCGGTTCTGCAAGCGCTATAAGCTCTTTTACATCAGCAAGTTTATAGCCCTGCTTTGCTAATGCAATAATGTCATCCAGTTTCATATTATATCCTCCTATAAATAAGAAAGGGCGGTTAGTTGGTGGTCAGCCAAGCGCGTACCTGCTTCAGGTAGTGACCTCGCGCTTATCCGCCCTTAATCTCAAAATAGCACATTTGTTCGATTTTGTCTATTCTATGTATATGCCACTGTTAAGCATAGAATTAATATCCTCTTTATCATTTCCAAGACCTGCTATGTCTATTGAGGCGTCAACACATTCTACATAGCCTGAAAGTCCTGATAAAGCTTTAACCTGCATTACAGGTCTACCTTTAAGTGTAGTCATATTTACAGGATCAATAGTGCTAAGAGTTGTTATTATCAATTTAATATCAAATCCCATACCTGACAATGATCTTCCGGATATTGAACCTTTTACAGAATTTGTAGGCGTTATGAGTTTTACACCTGTATTAATTGCTGACGCTACAGCTGTCAATGTTGCAGTTGTGCCACCTGAAGCAATAGCACCTGCGGCGGCCGCAGCAGTTCCTGCAATGCTTGACACCGCACCAGTCATTTGATTATTGGATTGACCTATAGGACACTGCACACCTATAGCAAAATTTATTGTGCTTATCTGTTGAATTTTAGTATCTGAATGTGAAGTAATTATATAAGTGGCGTCTCCGGTCATTGGATCAATGTATAAATCAACCTGAAGTGTGCCTATTATGTCTAAAGGATTCAAATCTATAGCACCATAATAAGGAAGTACAAGTTTACATTGTGTATAAGGTGAAGCTTTTCTAAAATCTGTATATGGCCAGTCAATAGAAGCAATTACTGTTGAAATCTGTACAGGCTGCGATTTGCTAATTTTATAAGTAGCTGACACTTCATGCACTATATCTTTACCAAGCTGTACAAGTTCAACAGCTGATGAACCGCACCATAACGCCACAGTGCCATAGTCTACAGGTAGCCATATCACAGACACAATAGAATCATAAGGTTTCAATAATACAGCCTGAAGCCATGCTAAAGTATCTTCAGAGATAGTAGCATTTAGATAATGCGCTAATTGTACTACTCTTGCATAATCCATTAAATATGCAGCAGTAAAACCTGTATTTCCAGGATTATCATTTACTACATTCACAATATAACATCCTGTAGCTGATAAATTATTTATATTCGCTGTTATAGTTTTTACATTAGGCGACACTTTTTGTATACAGCGCGGATCATTTATTAAAATGCTATCATAGGTTGAAGCATAACTTACATAAGCGCTGGAAGCAGTTATATTACTTTTATAAGTAGCAAGTAAATCCTGTCTACAGTCAATTTGTATAAGTTCATTATTTAATACTGTTATATTATCAATGAAGTAATAATGGCCAAAAGCGAAAGCATAGTTATAATCAAAGTCTGTACTTTTTAAAATAAAAGAAGGGGATTCTATATTACAATCTTCTTTTAATTTTACACTGACTGTTGTCGCGCTTGCGTCTGTTGGCTGTTTTGTCGAGTTCGCGCGCTTACTGAAATTCTTCCATAATTTAATATTCATAAGGTCCTCCTATCGTATGCGGTATTCTTTGCCTACATATAACCAGTACAGCGGAGCTTTTACCTTGTCTGAATTCATGTCAATAAATTCATTCTTATTAAGTCCGAACATCTGACAAAGCTTAGTTACTGTATCACCTGAGACTGCTTTATAATATACAGGTTCAGAATCTTCGTCATATTTCATAATTCCGAAACCTCTTATATATTTACCATTCACTTTTATAGTTCTTCTTCTTACGGATCCGGAGTAGTTGCCTTCTATAGTATGAATAATTCCATCAGACACAAATTCTACTATACCCACATGGTCATGACCTTCTGTATTATCTGCTGTTGGATTCGGATCAGTCCATGAGAAGAAAATTAAATCTCCGCTTTTAGGAATATAGGAATCAGCTTCGCACCATTCACCTAAAATCTTAAGCTGTTCTATCATTTTACCGCATGAACATTCACCCGGTAGAATCTTTGTATATCCTGCCTTAATGAATGCAGCTGTAACAGTGGCAGCGCACCATGGAGCAGTATAAGTCATTTTAAAGCCCCTTGGAAGTCCGTTAGGATTACTATTATAAATATCAATAATATTCTTGTGTAAAGGGCTTCCTGTACATGCTCCTATCCAGTTCTGCATAATACTAACTATTGTCTGTCGCTTCATCCGTAATACCTCCATTTTTATTATTTACTTCTGTTAATATGTCTATAGCTTTGACTACTACAGTAGGAAGTGGTACGCCCATAAGTCCGATATTTTCAAAAATCGAGATAGCTTCATTAATTACAAAAGCAATAACAGAGCAGTCTTTTATATATTCAACTCCTAAAAGTAAATCAAGTCTACAGGCTACTAATACTACTAAAAGTTCAGCACCTTTTTTACATAGGCCCTTCCAGCCTACAATACTTTTAAGTGATCCTGATTTACTCTTTTTCGATTTGTGAAAAACTCCGGCTACTATTATTCCTGTTATATAATCAATAGCCATAAAAATTATTAGTGTAGTCATTGCTGCACTCCATCCGCCAAAAGCTCCAGCAATCGCGGAGCCTATGACACCAAAAACAAAACATATCTGTTCTTTCATTTTCCTATACTCCCTTCTTATTTTATTGTGATGTGGAAAATATGACAATCTACATCTAAAAAGTATCATACAAAGGAAAAACTCTCAAGAATCAATCTTGAGAGTCTTTTGGTTGGGACCATTGAAGGATATAATATAGATGTTACTCTACATCAACTAAAGTTACGCGATAACATACTTTTTTCTGCTTGTTTTCATATGTTCCAAGCTTGAAGCCTGCATGACCTGCCTTAATCTGTGCTACAGCTTCTTCGTCTGCCATAATATCTCTTGCAGTATCTACAAAATGTTGAGGAACATTCACCAAAATTCCATCAGAGATAATAACAGCGCCTTTACCGTAACCATTATCAGCTGTAATAAAACAGCCCTTAAAGGGATATAGTGTGTCTACCTTAAGGTCTGAACATTTTTTATAAGGCCAGTCCTTTGTATCTACTTCCCAGTCGATAGTTCCTTTGTTAAACTTTGAAAAACCCATATAATTTTCCTCCTTAA
Organism: Lachnospiraceae bacterium; assembly: GCA_045627745.1. Taxonomy (GTDB): domain Bacteria; phylum Bacillota; class Clostridia; order Lachnospirales; family Lachnospiraceae; genus UBA2868. The sequence continues at coordinate 9,074 of JAZQOI010000013.1, forward strand.
TATATAATGTAGGGTTGTAGGACATTAGTCCGATAATTTTGTGTAAAAGCTTAGAAAAAAGTCTAACTCTACTTTGATAGGTGAAAGCTGTTTAAATCCAAACTCTGTACACCTTAAAATATAAATTGATTCAGGATAAATAGCAAGTACCTTTGCAAATATATCAGTGCTTACTATTCCGGCATTAAATACCGACTTACATATAAAATAATCACCTACTTTAATTTCTTCTTTTCTTCCTTCCATGCTTCCCAATCCTCCTTAAAATCCTGATACAGGATTACTAAAACTGTGCTTCCTACACCTAAACCAATACCGGATAATAGATATAAGAAGTTAATAATAGTTGTGCTAAACATTGTACACCGACAAATGCGCTGTCTGCATATCCAATAGAATATTTGCTTCGCGTGTTGAAATAATCTTAGATATTTCTCTATAATCACCGCCTTGTATATGCAGGTCACATACTAAAAATTTATGTATCACGCGGAGCTGTCCGAGATCCTCTGCGCTGGCTATAATATTTTCGTAGAAGTCTTTAGTCATCTATAACCTCCATATTTGCTTTTATGAATTTTACTAAAGTCCAAAGTGTTGCCATTCCTTGCACCGCAATATTATTCATGTCTTTTGCTGTCTTTGTCTCATCCTTATAAGCTTCATCAAATTCATGGTCAAGTCTGTCAGCTTCATCTAACAAATCTCTGATGTCAAAATCAATAACAATTTTCATATTATATCCACCTCCTGGAATGATAATATCAAAACATCTTAGATTAATCATCAGCATTTTAAACAAATTTATACCTTGAAAAACTGCTTAAAATTCACAATAACATCATACATAGTATACTTTTGGAATAACATTTTATCTTCCATAGTTGCATACCTAAGTTCTGTATACCATTCTTCAAAAAATAATTTTTGCGAGTTCTCACGATTCAAATCATAAACATGGTCAGTCTTACACTTTGAAGTACAAATATAATAATGACCTCCTTTAGAATATAAAAACCAGTGCTGACGCTTATATATTATTTCCGCTCTTGGTCTGTATTCCTTCAGGGCCTGCTTTGATATACTGCTAAAGTCATTATATGCAAACTGATTTTCAAAAGCCATCCTACCCCAGTTAGTATCAGACATTGCTTTATATAATGCAGTGCTTCTTTCAGTATCTACAAAAGCTTCATTATCTAATATCTGATGGAGTAATATACCTCTTGATTTAATATTCTGTATGCAGTTCTTAGGTGATAATTCTGCAAACTGGTCAGTCACTTCTAATATATTCATTAATGGATTCGATATATTGACTGCATTGGCTAAAGCTATTAGGATAAGTGGTGGTAGTCCTCTATGTTCCCTATCACGCAATATAGTTTTATATAAATCCATTACCTGATTACCTTCTGACCTGCTGACTCTTTCCCAAGGCTGAGGAATAAATTCATCAAAAATCATATATTTACAATCTGACAAATCAAAACCTTTTACATCATCAACAGCTGATAGCGCTGCGATATACCCGACTACACTGCCTATCGGATTCCCTTCAGGATCACAATTCCAAAAGCCTCCCATACCGTCAACCTTTGGAATAGAAAAAGCTTTTATATTCCAGCCAAAATCACGATTAAGTGCTTTGAATGGCGAAAAGTCTATATCCGGAGCATTTTCGTCTTTATGTGTGCCTATCTTATTTCCTGCACATAAAGTCTGTACATCCTTTATAGTACGCTTAACAAATACAAACTTTATATTATTTTCTATCATATATCTAAGTGCGCTATAGGTCTTACCGGTATTTCTACCACCTACTACAAGATAACACCAATTATCAGGGTAGGCTTTTAAATCGTCTTTTATATCATAGTAATAATTATGTTGTGCTTTCATCATAATATTGTATGGTTACCTCCTCCTCAAAGAGTAAATCCCAGTCATAGCGTTCTATGCTATCCAATAAATAATCACATGGACTTAAGTCTATGCTGTTACCTGTCCAGTTACCTAAAGAATCTTGATATATCTCAGGAACATTTATATATGTATGTGTTTTCTTACCGGTGACTGTTCCAGGAAATATAAGACCTTTTGCAAATTTATTAATATCATCATTCAATACCAGATATCCTGCTTTAGGAACACCTGCTACTGTTATATGAAGCTCATTATCTTTCACTGACCTACAACAGTAACGCTTAGCGCCCTGTGTTTTGAATTCTGAATACACACCGTCAAGCTCCGCTATGCCTAACCAGTATTCGCGATTATTAAAATATACACATCCGTAATTATTGGCCTGTAGTGCTTTCTTACAGCTTTCATTATATGCAGTTATTTTTTCTTCATTCCATCCTATTCCATAACATGAGTCAGTATCAGAATAAACATGCAATTCACAGCATTTTGATAAAAAGTTTAGATTTCTAAATGCGTATGATGTTACATAACAGCCCCATTGATACGGCAATATAGTATTAATCTGCTTTACATACTTATTATATAATTCCTCGCAATCCTGCTCCTCTATGTAATACTCTCCGGTACTGTAGTCCTCTGCTATAGTCTCTTTCACATTTTTCATAACACACATTCCATATAAAGCATTCAATTTACTTTTACTTAAAGCGTAGGCCACTGGATCATAATTTCCATCACCTGTGTCTTTTAAAAGTGTTTTATCTTCATAACACTTAAATACATAATCAGTGAACCAGCGCGGTAAATAGTCCTTATGTGCCATCTCTACTTCTGTACAAATATGCTCTGTACATTTATAGTGATTTGCTATAACTTCTAAATCAGGATCCAGTAAATATATCTCTACATAATCAGCTTTTAATATTCTTCCATTGTCTACAATCGGATTTACTATTTTCACACATTTACTTAACTGGAGTGATGGCATACCATACCAGTATGATTTAAGCTCTACATTCTTAAGCACTAATTTAAAAGCAAAAGCGTAATTATCACAGTGCTGCAATATAAAATCAATACTACAATCTTTATATGAGGTAAATTTCTCCATAGGATACTTAAAAGCTAACATGCAAAAAGGATATGAGCTGGAAAAGTCATAGCATTTAACAGGATTATCTTTACTTCCTACAACCTGATTAACATAATGCCTATTTGCATGTGTGAAGCCTCCATGATAACACTGCTCCATTTTACGATATTGCTTATAGGTTAATACCATCCTATTAAATAAATCCTTTGCATGATTTTCTTTACCTATAGAACGAACATCCTCTCGCGGTATACCGGTTGCAGTGTATGGCATATTATAGCAATGCTTATTAAGAATGTTCTTTAATTTATTTAAGCATTCTACACCTGCCAGTGTATCATGTTCGATATATTCAAGTTCACCAGCTGAAAAGGTAGTACCTACTCCATGCTGGTTACGAAGTTTATCATAATCCCACTTGCCTATAGCTTTCTGATGTTCTACATCTAAGTCTTTAGCCCACTTATCTAAAGAGCGCTGAGCCAGTATCAAAGAATCACGCAAAATAAGCCCATTAGCAAATACTATACTAATAGGATAATGAGGTTTTGTATTAAGTTGCTTTACAGGATGGCCGTATACTTCAAAGAAAAATAATTCTAAGAAAGTCCAGTCATAAGCTAAATTATGGAAGTATACTATTGTATTTTCTCCCGGTAATTTGCTTTGAATTCGAGTAAAACAATCAACCATCTCACGCGGATCATGTCCGTAAAGCGTTACTATATTTTTATTGAATGCTCTAATGGATATAGTCCATGCGACTATGTGATTATCAAAGTCAACACTTCCAGCACGCTTCTTACTTGTCTCTGTATCTCCCATTATGATTACTTCATTGTATGAGCTTCTATCTTTTCCTGGACGCATAGTATAGAACATTTCAGACAGAATATCATAATCGAAGCGTCTGTAGTGCTTCATAGTATAATGCCAGCGTGCAAAACGCTGGGCCTTGCGTTCTTCTAATTCCTTAACCGTCATAGGCTGACCACCTTTTGCTATTTACTAATCATTTATTGCTATTATCTAATTCATTTTGAAGTGTAGTAATTACTGCACCTGAAATAGCTCCTACACATAAACCAATTAAAAATACTATACAATAACTCATATTATAACCTCCTAAAATGGTAATTCATCATCCGATACAGGCGTAAAATCTCTCATATAATCATCTGCACTTATACCTGTATTTATTTCAAATTTTTCTATAGCTTTGGCAGCACCTTTTTCAGATCTGACTGTTCTTAAATCTATTTCTTTAATAGCTTTATCAAGATTAATACCTTTACGCTGAAGCGCTCCAGCCACTTTAACAGCTGTTTTAGAACCATATATGCGTTCAAGTTTCTTGAATTGATTAGACTGAAAAAACTTGCCTACAGTCTGCCAATTAAAATTACTTCCATATCGTTTATTTAATGTATCGGCACGCGAACCATACAATATATCTATATTACCTTTGCTTGATGTTGGAGCATTAAGAAAGCGCTTTACTGCATTTAATCTGGCATTATAGAATCGCTCATCTATTTCACCTGCTTTTGTTTTAGGTACAGCTGTATCAAATCTATTAACACCTTCACCGAACAGTGCTTTAATATCATACATAGCTTCTTTATAAGCCCATTGCTTTACATTCTTATACTTATCCTGCTCTGATAAAGCTTCTAATCGTCTTAAACGCTGATCCGCTGCTTTTGCTAATCTTTTATAATACTGTTTTGAAGTCTCCCCGGCTTTTTGCTCTATACCCTTATAAGATTTGTACTCATTCTTGTATCTACTGCCACTTTTAGGACTGTAATAATATTCTCTATTGGCCATAATGTCACCTCCGTATATCCACATTATCACAAAAATATCCACCAAAAAAAGTAAGAATAACATTTTCGTGATTTTTACCCAAACAAATGTTCTTGCTATGCTCGTTGACCTGTTTGGCCTGGCTGAGGTGATCCGGTGCGGTTCGGAATGTCATTGACTTATGTAGTCAAA
>JAZQOI010000014.1:0-3903 GCA_045627745.1 Lachnospiraceae bacterium
AAGACTGATAAACAGTGGCTTTTATGATTTAGCCACAGCCTATCAGTCTGTGCACGTCAACTATTGAAAGCGCCGTATACCGAACGGTACGTACGGTGCTGTGAGAGGACGGCGGTTAGTCACCGCCTCCTACTCGATTGCGCGACATGCTTTGATGTATATATCAATGTCCTCTACTATATATTTGGACTTGTTCTGATGTAGTGGTTCTACGCTTGCATAGATGTATTCTAAAACCCGATATCTGCCGAATAAATCCATAACCTGACGACCACTCATATTTTTTTCGTATTTATATTGCTCAACACAGTAGGTGAGAAAATTACCTTCATTACTCATCTGATAATCTCCTTGTTAAATAGTTCGAATAACTCCTGTTCCGACAGTTGCCACAAATCATTTTCTTCCTGCTCGAGCTTCTCGTTAAGCTTGGAGTTATAAAAGGCAGTACAGGACTTGATTTCATCCCAGCCGTAGGTGCTCATAATTAGATTAACAATCTTAGGTACAAGCAGTATTCGTATAACCTTATAACTGTCTTTTGTCATGGATAATCTCCTTTTAAATTAATGATTGTTACTCTTATAATGACGTTTTAACAGCTTGTCTGCAGCAGCAAGCTCTCCTTTTAGGGATTTAATCATTATATCAATGTGCTTACGATGATCAATCAGCTCTGAAAGGTGTTCCAACTCATCTGGATGGACATAGTCAGACACAACTCTCTCTCCATCCCTATACTTTAAATAGTAGTAGGTTTTATTACCAAGCTTTTTAGGACTTAGTGTTCCCTTGGGGAGAGTTGCCTTTTGCTTTTTGTATTCTTCGAGCATATATTCAATTCTTTTTTTTTCGTTTTGAACAGTGTTTGTAAGGAAGTTCATATTATATACCTAACTAGTTTTTTGTTGAGAGTAAAAATCACCATAAAATAAGTAAATTTCTTATGTAATATATACACAACCAATTAAAATGTAACAAATTATGCGGGATTGTGCAAGCGAATTACATAATTGATTAAAATGTATGTCCAAGAATCGGAAAGCTACACAGATGATGACTTTGAAAAGTTACTACTCAATATCTATAAAATATACCGTGCATTAATTAGGACTGTGAATAGTACCCGAATATGATGTGATAGCAAAAATAATAAAGGAATAAAAGGGTTTTTTTAAAGGTGAAAATGGGGTAAAATATTAGGGTTAGAATTAAACTTATAATTGTAGTTACGAAAATCTATAGATAGAAAGTGTGAAGTTAGTTTGGATAAAAAGAAAATCGTCTTTTTAATGGAATATCCCATTGATCTTCCCGGTGGTGGGCAAATGTCAACCTGGACACTATGCGACGGACTTCTTAAGGGTGACTTTGAGCCTGTTGTAATATGTCCTAAGCTATTGAAGAAAAAGCCCGGTGATTTTGATTTTAAGGTTGTTGAATATAAATCCGATGAGAATAGGGAACGTAATAAATATAGCAGGATAATGAATTTTATTACGAGAATATATTACTTTAAAAGGCTGATATCAAAGGAAAAGCCTGATTTGATTCATGTGTCCATGTCAGAGTCACTGATATCCTTTGGATTTTTACGATGTCTTGGATTCTTTGCAGATATTCCATTTGTATATACTGACAGGGGACTGGCATACGGCTATAGAAAGCATTCTAAGTGGTGTATTCTTAAGACCATGAAGCATGCGGAGTGTATGATATGTACCACTGAGTTTAATAAGGCTCTTTGGAGCAGGGGAAGCTTTCCTGTACCTATTAATGTAATTCCTAATACTATAAGCGGTGCCTTTGCTACCTATGATGACAGTAAGCGTCCCGTTATGCGTAGCAAATATAATATTAAGGATGATGAGCTTGTAATAGGATTTGCAGGACGTATTTCAGAGGAAAAGGATTGGGATTTTGTTCCTACAATTGTAGAAAAGCTTCATAATGGTGGAATTGATTTTAAAGTAGCACTTGTGATATCGGTTTATGAGGAGCAGGATGCAGCAATATCTCAGTCAGTGCAGGATAGAATAGCGGCTTCTATTGGTAGAGAGAATTTGATATATATGCAGGATTTGTCCCAGAAGGAGATTGCAGATTATTACTATATGGTGGATATTTTTGTAATGTCCTCTAATTTTGAATCCTTTGGAAAGGCTGCTGTTGAGGCAATGAGTAGAAGATGCAGCGTGGTATCAACTACGGTCGGTGGTCTTCCGGAGGTGGTCGGTAAGGAAGAAAATCTGTATACTAAGGAGACTCTTGATAAGTTAGTTGACAGAGTCGGAAGTCTTAAGGGAAATGAAAAATTACTGGCTGAGGACAGAGAATTTTTCTACAATAGGTATCGTAATCGATACACTACAGAAATACATGTTTCAAGACATGAAGAGCTATACAGAAATATATTAAGAAGAAACTCGGGTAATTAAGTGTTCTGCTTTTTATCAGAAGAATTTTACTCTCACAAATCATTTAACATGAGATTTGTTTTGCTCAGTGGTAGGTCAAAGTACTTGGGGCTTGGGACGTAAGAATATGATTTGGAGAATATGATTTGATAGCAAAATACAACTTGAAAACTTGAGTAGAATTCGACGTAATGATATACTCATATTAATATGCTTTTGGGGGACTGGCTACATATGAAGGTACAGACTAATCGTCTTGACAGAGGTTTTTTCAATTATCAGGAAGAATTTGAAAGTAAAGCCTTGAGCGTTTTACGTTCCGGCTGGTATATAATGGGTAATGAGCTTAAGAGCTTTGAACAGGAGTTTGCTGATTTTATAGGGGCAAAGTATTGTGTCGGACTTGCCAGCGGACTTGATGCGTTATGGCTTGCTTTTAGGATTCTTGGAATTGGTAAGGGTGATGAGGTTATTGTTCAGGCTAATACCTATATTGCATCGGTAATGGGAATTACAATAAATGATGCTACCCCTGTTTTTGTAGAGCCTGATGAGTATTATAATATTGATGTTAATAAGCTGGAGGAAAAGATATCAGATAAGACTAAGGCAATCCTTGTTGTACATCTCTATGGACAGGCTTCCAATATGGAAGAGGTTACCGGACTGTGCAGAAAGTATAATTTAAGACTTGTGGAGGATTGCGCACAGTCCCATGGTTCTAGGTTCAAGGATAAGACAACAGGTACCTTTGGGGATATTGGTTGCTTTTCATTTTACCCCTCCAAGAATATAGGTGCCTTCGGTGATGGCGGCGCGATTGTTACAAATGATGAAGAGCTTGCTTCAAGGATGAGAATCTATCGTAATTACGGAAGTGAGAAGCGCTACTATAATTGTGTGGTTGGAACTAATTCCAGACTTGATGAGATACAGGCAGGATTACTTAGGGTAAGACTTAGTCATGCCAAGGAGCTTAATGATGAGAAAAAGCAGATAGCTGCCCGTTATGATAAGGAGCTTAATAATCCCCTTATTGAACTTCCAAGGATAGCTGATAACTGTGAGCATATATATCATCAGTATGTTGTAAGGTGTAAGGAACGTGATAGATTTCAGCAGTATCTTCTGGACAATGATATTTCGACAATTATTCATTATCCCATTCCGCCACATTTATCACAGGCCTATGAATATCTTGGCTATAAGGAGGGCAGCTTCCCTATTGCGGAAGCCTATGCACAGGAAGTTTTAAGTATTCCCATGTTCAACGGAATGTATAAGGAAGAACAGGATTACGTTATTGATGTAATTAACAGATTTAAATAATTAGTGGTAAGAGAAAAAGTTTGAAACAAAGAAGTAGAGGTTATCCAGAAAAAGAAGAGCAAAACAAATAAACCATCCTAAGGGTGGTTAAAAAAAACAAATATAAACGCAACACCTAATCAGGAAACTGTTAATGGTTCGTCTTTGATGACATAAC
>JAZQOI010000015.1:0-24874 GCA_045627745.1 Lachnospiraceae bacterium
ATCTACTCGATTGTATGTTGGGCGTCAAATGGATATTTGTGCAAGCACAATATCCGCTTGACGCCTTATCACTCAAAAAGAAGCAGCAAATCTTATGATTCACTGCTACATTCGTCTTACTACATAACGCTGATCGAAGGGCAACGAAGCATTAAGTCCTTCAAATCTTGAAGTGTCCAAATAAATTCCTGACTGAATTGCACGTTTTCGTAACTGTTCATCAACATAAAACAAATCATCCAAAGTCAGGTCTCCGGCGCTTCCCTCATCTCCATTTGTTCCGCAAACTACGAATATCAGATCGCTTGTAGAAGCCTCGGTTCCATCTTGTAATTCTTCAAGCTTCCCTACTAACTCATCCACAAGTTCTTCAACAGTATACATATACATCAACCTCAAAATTACATTTTTATTCTAACATAATATCGGCATTTATCAAAGAAATATAATAGAATATGCAAAAAATCACGTGAATAAGCCGTAAAATTGCCTTATTATCCCACCTGAGTCTGCATAAATTCCAAAAATTCTTTTTCAGGCAATGGTTTACAGAAATAAAAGCCCTGCATATATTCACATCCTTGGATATAGTCACAACCAAGACTTAAGAATTTCTCAACAACTCGTTCCTCTTCTACGCCCTCTACAAGTACTTCCTTTCCCATTTCCTTAAGCATCTTTATTGTTTCCTGAACCATAATCCACATCTGTGGATCATCAATATCATCCACAAAGGATCTGTCAAGCTTAACAAGATCAATCGGAAGCTTGGTGACACGTCGCACATTAGAATAGCCAGTTCCGTAATCATCCAAAGCAAAGCTTATACCAAGTTCACTAAGCTCTGACACATTTGCATCTACAATCTCCGGGTCAAAATCAGCAGCCGATTCTGTGATTTCAAGCTTTATTGTGCCTGCGTCAAGATTATACTTATCCAAAAGTCGTTTAATTTTATCTACCAAATCAATTTCAATACACTGGGAAGCAGACATATTAATTTCAATGCACTTAAGACCTAATGCTCTATATTCCTTAGTTGATGCAAACCTGCACACCTCTTCTAATACAAAATCACCAATCTTATGAATTGCCCCACTAATTTCTGCCGTATGAATGAAAAGAGCCGGAGAAATCATACCATATTTTTCATCATTAAGTCTTATAAGAGCCTCTGCACACACAAATTTATCCTCTATCATAGAATAAATAGGCTGATAATACATTTCAAAGGTACGATGTTCCAAACCACGAGCTATTATTTCATCCAGCTCGTTCTTGATTTTAAACTGCTCATCATCCACATAGTCCGAATATCTCATGATTTCGTGAGATTCAGGCATTGTACTATGGAAGGTTGTACCAAAGGTAAACAAAGTCGTATACTCATCAATATCCTCCGGGCAACGAACTGTGCAGCATCTGGCATCAGCCATAACCACCAGCGAATTAATCATAATTTCATCTTGAAAATAACCAAGCATTTCCTGAGCTGCCGGTCTAATCTGGTCCTCATTTACTTCTTCTGTAAGATAGGCAAATAAACCGTATTCCAGATAAAAAACATCTGCAGCCAAAGCATTTTTATAGGCAACAGTTCTCATTTTTGAGGATATCTGACGTAAAAACTGATTATAAACCTCCTGTCCTAGGTATACTCTGATATTCTTATAATTAACAACCTTAAAAAGAATAATTGTAACCGGTGTCCTGGTAGCAAGAATGTTAATCATCCTATCAATTCCTGCATTATACTTCTTAGCCCCCGTAATAGGATCAATTATTTCATCTCGACCATGAATAATAATAGAAAACAGTAGCAGCGCAATTGCAATTCCTAACATTTCTACTCTGTATTTATTATTGAAAATCTGAATTATTACACCGGAAAGTGAAATTGGATAAAGTGCAAGCAACACAACAAATCTGTCAGTTTTTATCAGCTTGCGATATTTAATAAGCATTACGCAATCAAATACAGCGCAAAGAGCCACCAAAAGAATAACTCCCCAAATAAGAATACCCCTCTGCATACACAGCTTCTCATCGAAGGAAAACACTCCGTTTGTAATAAAATTCAGGAAAAGGACACAATTAAGATTAATCGCAAGCAGTGCCCAGGTAGAAAGTAGAAAATAATTCGTTCTGAAAAGATGCCAAATTCCTATGATTGAAAAAATTAAGAATGTGTACACCGGAAGCAAATTAATAAATCCAAGATAATATATATACTGAAAAACATATGCCAAATGCAAATTCTGCTCCGAATATTCGCAGACGCCATAAAGATATCCATTCACAATACTGGCAATGGTAATTACTACACACATTCCAAGTATCGAATTGAAAATCACATTAACACGGCCTCTGTTCATTTTGCGCAGAGCATTTGAAATCATTATTATTAAATAAATGCATAATGCACATACATCAAAGTAGATAATATTCATACGTCACCTAAACAACCTCATATATTTTTTCTGTATTGGATTTATTTACAAAATCAATAAATTCCTTCTGATTAAGAGGCTTGGAAAAGAAAAAGCCCTGAATATAATCACAGCCAAGCTCTATAAATCTAATCAGAGTACGTTCATCCTCAACGCCCTCTACAAGAATCTTCTTATTCATACGTTTAAGCATATTTACGGTATTAACAATAACTGTCCACATCTTAGGGTCATCCATCTCATCTACGAATGTCTTATCGAGCTTAACTATATCAAGGGGCAAAGATACTACACGCTTAATATTGGAATAACCGGTTCCATAGTCATCCAATGAGAAGGAAAATCCCATATTTCGAAGTCCTAGTATGTTAAAGTCAGTAATCTTGGGATCATAGTCAACAGCCGTTTCAGTAATTTCCAAATTAATCTGTGTCGGAGAAATCCGATATTTTTCTGTCAATGATTTGATTTTAGCTACAAGCTTAGGTTCAATGCACTGAGAAACAGAAAGATTAATCTCCATATATTCAAGATCACTGTTTACAAACGAGGGAGAACTAATAAAACGACATACCGAATCCAAAACATAATCACCGATTGCATGAATTGCACCACTGGATTCAGCTGCCGGAATAAACAATGCCGGTGATATAAATCCGAAGCGTTCATCATAAAGTCTTATAAGAGCCTCGGCTGATACAAATTTATCCTGCTTAACAGAATAGATTGGTTGATAATACATTTCGAATTTATTATTTTCTATACTATCCTTAATGATTTCATCAATTTCATTTTTCATCTTAAAGTCTTTGGTATCCATTACATCAGACAGTAATACAACCTGTTTTTTGTCAGGAACGGTATTATGAAATGTTGTTGCAAAATTAATAAGACCTGCATAAGAATCGATTTCACTCGGAGCCTTAGCTATACATATCTTCTCCTCCAGAATAATTTCCATTTTATCCAGTCTGAAGCTTTCCTGTAAATATGCGTAAACAAGACGACCAAGATCATGGAATATTTCTTCATTATCAGTATCAGCTACAATAACAAAGGTTCCACGATCAATGTAATAAATATCCGTATACACCTTAAGAATCCTACTCATCTGAAGCAACTTGCCACCTACAACCTTAAGAATCTTGGTGAAGGTTTCAAGGCCCAAATTGTTTCTCAAGGCTCTGTGGTTTATGACTTTAATAAACATAAGCTGCATCGGCCGCTTCACCCTGTATGCCTTGGCCATATCCTGCATAAATGCATGGGCACTCTGGGTATTAACAACAGGGTCAATAAGCTCCTCCGGTCTCTGAATTGTAATAGCAAACATAAGCATTGTCAGGGAAGAAGCAAAAATCTCTACACGAATATTAATATTCATCTGTTGGAATGCCACAGCAACAATATTAAACGGAATGAAGCTTAAGAATATTATTAATTTCTCTTTTGAAATAGACTCTCTGTACCTAATAAGAAGTATTGTAAAAATCAAAGTATATATGCAGCAAATAGTATAAATCACTACCATTTTTTCCCCACGTACATACAAGCTTCCCTTATTAAAATAAAAAATATCGTGAGTATGTGGATTAGCCAAAATAGCCATAGCACAAATAGCATAGGGAACCATAACAAGATGTAGCAGGTATCTGCTGGCTCTAAGCTTGTGCCACAAGCCATTTGATGATAACAAATACAGAATGCACAGTGGAAGTGCCAGATTTCTAAACAGGAAATATAATGAATTGAAAAAGAACTGAATGGATACATTATAGGGATTGGCTTCAAAAACAGAGCCATAAAGGCTGTTGTATATGTCCAATAATCCGGTCAGAAATGTATCTATTAACAGCAAAATAAACAAGCGGTTACTTCGCCCCTTGGTTACACGTCTTGATAGAACCGATATTAAAACCGACGCAGTTACAATTACACTGCATATATCAAAATAAATAATACGATTCATTACTATGCCTCACTAAATATTGTGTTAGCAATTATTATACCACATTTTGTCACACTTTTATACAGTTGTGACTATTATTTTTTTATCAACCGGCCATGTTTCTTCTTTTCTTCTGTCATAACCTCATGTGACTTTTCGAGAATTTCAGTTACACTCATACCCTTCTTACACACGAACTGATATGACCCTAAAATAACCTCTATATTAAACTTTTCATCAGATACTTTATTATAATCCTCAGCCTGCTTATTAATATCTTTTCTGACTTTCTCTACTATATCCGTATCATCAGAAATAATAACCGTTACAAATTCATCTCCACCGATTCTTCCTATAAGTGCGTCCCTTCCTAAAGCATTCTTTAAATATTCTGAGCAAGCTCTTATAGCATTATCTCCTGCAAGATGACCGTATTCATCGTTAATCTCCTTAAGATGTGCAACGTCTGCAAAAAGTACGTATGCATTCTTACCATTATGTCTGTAAATTAAGCTTAAAACCTTTTCCATAAAACCACGTCTGTTTAATGATGAGGTAAGCTCATCCTTTGCAGACAAATAGCTTAGAATATCATTCTGCTGTCTGACTTTATCCATAGCCTCCTCTTCAGCATCTGAAATATCCCTAAAATGCAAAAGTGAGCCAATCTGTAGGCTACAGGTCATTGCAAAGAATACATCATCCCTATCAATTTCATAGAAAACAATTCCATACTGTCTGTCACTGGAATACAATACAAAGGCAGAATAATTGTGTCCATCCATAGTAGGCAGCATTGACTTAATTCCATTATCCCAATTGATAGTAATGGCATTCTGCTGCAAATATACACGCATTTCACTTTCATTGAAGTAGGCTGCCTGATATAATTCCTCAGGTGGTGGCGGCAATTGATTTTTCTTACATACCACCGGCCTCTTAAACAGGAAAATATGAGCAGACTTAATACTCATCCCCTTAAGCCTCTTCATAATATAATTAAGGGTATCAGAATAGGAGATATTAGACTTCATAATATCTCTCGTAAAGAAAGGTACAAACCATAACTGGGCGTTCTTTCTAATATTTTCCGTCTTAAGTCGTTTCATTTCAGCTTCAACAAAACGCTTATTCATTTCCACTCTGATTGCAGTTGCCTTGGCTCTCTCTTCCTCATTGGGAAGACGTCTAACCATACCCTCAAGAATTTTTTCACATTTATCAGCAAGCATACGAATAGAAATCTTGTCAAACTTGCAAATATAATTTATATATTCATTAATCTTGTCGTATACATCCCTATCCTTTGACCAGTCAGTAAAAATCATCTGATAGATATAATTAAACATTTCATCGAAAATATTAACGAAGCGTTTCTTCTCATTTTCATAGGGCAAAAGTGTATATATATCATCAGCAATTTTTTCTATTTTCTTTTTCAAATAGGAGGCGAGCTTCTTCTTGGAATTAGGATCATCGGGAATGGTACTGTAATCGTTAGGATTCTTAAACTGCTTGCAGCCGCAGGAAGCCCTCTTTTTAAAATGACAGGGCGTCTTATAGCCACCAACATTTCCTCCATTGGCAAGCTTAACAGCACGTCGCAATGCATTATAGCCGAATAAAAAGCTATTATGAGTAACGCTTGTAAGTGGTGGATTCATCATTTTGGAATTACCCAGATCATCAAATCCGGTAATAGCCACATCCTTACCTACAGCAATTCCTCTTATCGCGCAAGCCTCGTATGCAATCTTGGCATACTCATCACAACAGCATACAACAGCATCGACATTATATATATCATCAAAAATTGCATTAATTCTTCGTTCAATAAGGCTCTCCTCATCGCAAATAACCACCTGTTCATCAAGCACCTCAAGATGATGAGCCTGACACGTATCCATAAAAGCCTTGTAACGAGTCTTGAAATCATATTCCTCTAAAGAAGCAGTTACATACACAATATTAGTATATCCATGGTTAACAATAAGATGCTCCACACATTCGCACATAGCAGTGTAGCTGTCTGCAACCTGATATGCCACTGATGGATGAGCCGGTATATCTTCAAGAACAATACATGGAATTTCCTTATAGCGTTCCACCAAAGCATTAACATCCGGCAAAACAATTGACTTTCCAACAGAGCCGCTAACAATAAGTAATGCATCAGGCTTCAAAATATGAACATAGTCAAATACAGAATCCAACTGATAATTAAAATCAACATCAACGGAATCCCTAACAACCTCCTCGACATCCAAAGGAAACTGAGGTCCCAACAGGAATACAAGATTTACATTTGCTTCCTTAGCCGACATATAGAATCCATCATACATAGCTTCAGAAAATTCTGTATTAATATCACGCATCATTACTGCTATTGTAAGTCTCTTATCATCAACCATAATTTGCTCCAAATAAACACCTTATAAAGTCTTTTGTAAATATATTATAATAAAAAGAAATATTATTTACCAGTTCAAATACGCCTCGGCGTATTTGAACGTGAGATGTACCGAAGACTTAAACTCCAAGGTGGATTGTAATTTGTTACTATTAAGACCCTGACCGGTAACAGAGCATCCACTTCCTGTTATAACAAGCCTTCCAGAATATGCACCTTCATATAATTATCTTCTACATTAACCTGCAGTATGCACTCTTTTATGGCAGGCAACAGCAGTTCCCTTCCATCTGTCAGATTAATAACATACACATCATTTGCACCTGTTTCCATAACATCTGACAACACACCGATTTCTTCTTCGTTTTCATTAACAACACGCATATCAATAAGGTCCGCAATATAGTACTCATCTTTTTTAAGTCTAACAGCATTTTCTCTAGTTACATACAAGTCCATACCCTTATACTTTTCTATATCATTAATATTATCATAGTCCTTGAATTTAATAATAACAAATTTTTTGAAGAATTTAACGCCTTCTATTTCAAGTATAATATCACCCTTACCGGTATCAAGAATTACCTCTTTTAACTTTTTAAATCGTCTAACATCATCTGTTGTGGGAAATACCTTCATTTCTCCATGAACACCATGAGTAGAGCTAAGTACTCCCACCTTAAATCTTTGTTCCATATAACTCCTTTACAATTGTTATTCCATTGAAAATATGAACAAAGCCATGAGTATTCTCATGGCTTTGTAATTAATCCTGTACGATATCAACAATTACTTTCTTACTCTCTTTAGCAGATGCAGCCTTGACTACAGAACGAATAGCCTTTGCAATTCTGCCCTGCTTTCCGATAACCTTGCCCATATCAGACTGAGCCACCTTCAATTCAACAACGATTGCATTTTCTTCCTCACGCTGTGTAACGGTAACTTCATCAGGTTTTTCCACAAGAGATTTCGCGATTACTTCAACTAAATCTTTCATCTAAAACCCCTCCTGATTATTTTGAAATTCCTGCATCTTTGAAAAGTCTGCTAACAACTTCTGTAGGCTGTGCACCATTAGCTAACCACTTCTTAGCAAGTTCTTCGTTAACCTTTACTGTGCTGGGCTCAGTACTAGGATCATATGTTCCGATTTCCTCGATACATTTACCATCACGAGGAGATCTAGCATCAGCAACAATGATTCTATAATAAGGAGCCTTCTTCTGTCCCATTCTTCTAAGTCTGATCTTTACTGCCATTTCTTTCACCTCCATTTATAATATAATAATAATTAAATATCTATTTAGAATCGCTTACGCTCAACTAAATTCATACTACCAGGGCATTTTAAACTTACCCTTCTTACCCATTCCCTTCATCATTCCGGGAAGCTGTTTCATCATCTTGCGAGATTGTTCAAATTGTTTAACAAGACGATTAACCTCGGAAATATCAACACCTGCACCCTTTGCGATTCTTCGCTTACGGCTGGGATTAAGAATATCGGGATTCTGACGTTCCTGCTTAGTCATTGACAATATAATTGCTTCTGTCTTATCAAGCTTCTTCTCGTCTATTGAATTCTCTAAATCCTTGGTCTTTATGCCCATTCCAAGACCGGGCATCATACTTAAGATACTGGAAATACCACCCATTTTCTTCATCTGAGCCATACTTTCAAGATAGTCCTCAAAATCAAACTTACCCTGCTTAAGCTTCTTGGATATTTCCTGTTCCTTTTCCTCATCTATATCAATAGTGGCAGATGCTTTTTCAATAAGAGTAAGAACATCTCCCATTCCTAAAATTCTACTTGCCATTCGGTCAGGATAAAACTGTTCCAAATCAGAAAGCTTTTCTCCCATACCTACATATAAAATAGGCTTACCTGTTACAGCCTTGACAGACAATGCTGCACCACCTCTGGCATCACCGTCCATCTTACTGAGAATAATTCCGTCTACAGAAATCTTCTCATCAAAGGTCTTGGCAACATTAACCGCCTCCTGACCTGTCATAGCATCCACAACAAGAATTGTCTGATGAACCTCAACATTCTCTTTAATGTCTGCTAATTCCTGCATCATATCTTCATCTATCTGCAAGCGACCTGCTGTATCAATAAATACAACATTATGTCCCATTTTCTTAGCATGTTCAATCGCAGCCTTTGCAATATTAACAGCCGAATTCTTATCTCCCATGGAGAAAAAGTCAACTTCCTGTTTTTCGGCATTAACTCTTAACTGCTCAATAGCAGCCGGTCTATATATATCACAGGCAACAAGAAGACATTTCTTACCTTTAAGCTTAAGCTTGCCTGCCAGCTTGGCTGCCGTAGTAGTCTTACCGGCACCCTGAAGACCGCACATCATAATTACGGTAATTGCTTTACCCGGCTGTAGCTTAATCTCCGTAGTCTCACTTCCCATAAGTGAAACCATTTCCTCATTAACAATCTTAATAACCATCTGCCCCGGATTAAGACCGTTCATAACATCCTGGCCGATTGCACGCTCCTCAACTGACTTTACAAACTGCTTAACAACCTTAAAGTTAACATCAGCCTCTAAAAGCGCAAGCTTAACCTCCTTAAGCGCAGCCTTAACATCCTCTTCTGTAAGACGTCCCTTGCTTCTTAAGTTCTTAAATACATTCTGAAGTTTATCCGTTAAGCTCTCAAATGCCATCTAAAACTACCTCAAACCACTTACAACCATCAAATAATCAATCAAATATCAACACTCGATATATTCCGGGTAATCATTAATCCAACAAGGCAATCAAACGAAAAAACTATTTACAATAATTCCTTCAATTCCCCGACCAATTTATATATCAGCAATTCCTTATCGTCCTTACCCTCTGACGATAAATCCTCTATCTGCTTGGCAATTCGCTTCATGTTTCCAAATCTTTCCACAAGGTGAAGCTTATCCTCATAACCCTGCATAATTGCATCACACCGTTTGATAAGATCATGAATGCCCTGCCTTGATATACCATATTCCTCAGCCAGCTCTGACAGTGACAAATCCTCTGTAACAGCAACACCATATATTGTTCTCTGATGCTCCGTCAGTAAATCACCATAAAAATCAAACAAATAATTTCTTTCAACAATGCGTTCCATAACAGCCCTCTGTATCCTAAGCATTCGGAAAACAACTGCATAATGTCTTATCCAAACAACACAAGTACGAATATACACAAAAAAGAAAGAGCTGTCAAGTCTTTTTTCTTGACAGTTCTTCCAAAAAGAGAATTCCTGATATTTTCATTTTTTTCATTTGAGCGTACTCATGTTTGAGGTTTTACGGAACTTTTTCCTTATCATCAGTTTTATTAAAGAATAAAAAACACCTAACGAAATAGAACACACAACAATAAAACACGGATAAAGATAAGGATGAGTAAAAAGCTTCTGTATCAATTCGCAACTTCCTTTGTTATATTCGGTTAGAATACTATGTATAAGAACATGCACAATATACACTGTAAGGGAAATATCACTGAGCATTTTAGAAAATGTATTACTTATTGGCGGATCGGCAACATCATCCGAAATCAGAATTAACATAATACTCGGAACAACCACAAACATTCCCATTGGTAATTCCGTTTTTCCTAATGCAAACTCCTGAATTATACTTGCAACTACTCCGCCACAAATAATCAGATTTCCTTTTTTCAAATTCCACTTTAATCGAGTCAATAATACGTCTTTGTATTGTTTGACAAACAAACCTAATACAACGAAAGGAAAACCGATATATAAACCATTCCTGAATGTTTTATGATGAATTGTATAATTGCTATCAATATATATATAGTTACAAATAAATATCATGACAGACAAAAAGGAGAATGCTATAAAATATAGGTATTTATATTTTGTATTCCCGTCACTATCCGTAGCGATAACTACATAAACAAACAGAATCATATAACAAACCATAATTGCAGACAAATACCATAAATGCCCGGAAAACGGATTAATCTGATCAACTATATACAACCCTACTGTTTTAATACAGAATACATCCTTTAAATATTGTAGCGGTAAGCTGTTATATAGTACTACACTTTTCCATAATCCCCACAATAAAAATAAACCTGATGCAAAAATCTGCAACTTGATTATATAGATAATACGTTTTTTTATTGCATGTGCCGTCAAGCCATAAGTATAATATCCAGATATACAAAAAAACAACGGTACTGCAAATCGCGCAATAGATCTAACTACTATTCCCATTTTGCCAGGAAACACAACATGTATGAACACAACAAAACAAGATGCAATCAATTTCATACAATCAATCTTTTTATTTCTTTTCATCTTTTCCACTTTTCCTCATACACTTCTCTATAATTTTATGAAAAATATTTTTTAATGTACAAAATATATCTCATTCCGAAAATTCCTGATAATTCAAGAGTTTTCTTATTTGATAATACTCATAATTGATGATTGGCAAATAAGCAATGATATATGCCTAATTTATACAAAAACCTATGAACAATACTTTAATTCTTCGGTTTTATAATCAAACAAAACATCACTTACGATAGAACCTATCTTTAATCATCAATCCAATAAAAATCAAAACACAAACAACTGAAACAATGGCACCCTCTTTAAGGAAAGGAGTTGCATAGTTCAATTCAATATGATGTTCTCCGGGCGGTAAATCAAGTCCCATATACATCACATTAGTCTTATAAATTTTCATCTTTACGCCATCTACTGTAGCCGACCACCCCTTAAGATACGGAAGTGCAAAACACAATAGCTTTTCTTCATCAAGAGATATGTCGCCCGTGATTTTGTTTGTATCTAGAGTTAAATTATCAAGAATATCATCTTTTAGCTTATTTACACTCTCCTCTATACCCTCCAAAGGAATCTGGTATATTCCAATTTCATCAAATTTATATGTTCCTTTATTAACAAATTGTACTGTAATCCATTCCAGGTTTTCTTCACAACATCCAAGATTCACTGCAAAATCATGTCGGTTGGCATACCACCTATAATCCTCTGTAAAATATTTCATTTGAACACCATCTCCTTGAGATGTTCCGATATTTATAACTGGAGTATCTTCCGTATCAACAGCTTTATCAAAATATAAGCCCTTAATAGTAAAATACGTTTCGCATTTATTTTTCCCACTAAAGTATAGCTTTACAGTAGAGGCTTGTTCATTCACAATTATTGTATTATCTGAAATACTAATACTATCGTCGGAATATAGTTTTTCAATAGAGTATTCAGTTTTAGCCCCTTTATAATTAATATTTGTTTTTTTTAGATTTCCATCATAATCCTCAATATATGCCGACTGCAAAATCAACTCCTGTTTTTCTGTCATCGAACATTTTTCAAATTCAGTTTTATCACTAATACAATCATACGTATAAGCAATCGGAAGCGAATTATTATTAGTATATACATTCCCCTTCATTCCTTCATAAATTTTAGAATACCCATAAGGAATAATACTATTCGAATCTTTTTCTACAAATAAATATTTCACCGAAGCTAATGCGTTTAGAATACAACTCCCCTCATACCCATCATGTCGATACGCAAACACACCCAGTCCCAATAAATCTTTAAATTTAAAAATATCACTATTAGCCAAAGTCCAGTAATACTGTGTTGACGAAAAACTTGAAAAAATCGAATCATTAGACTTGTAACTGTTCCCCGTACATCGTTTCATAATACTATTATCACCGACATTTAATGCTGCTTCTTCTATATCATTCATCGAAGTATTTTCCATATAATCATCTATTTCCTCTACCGAAAGACAGAAAGAAACACGATTTGAAGCATTAGAATAGTAAAAATATCCATTCAAAATAATATTAACCGCTACAATAACAAAACATATTCTTTGCACTTTATTTTTCCCAAGATTTTCAATAGAACTATAAAACATAAATAAAAAACATACTATCAAAGCTGCATACACAGATATTTCCCTAGAATTTTTTAGAACTATACATAACAAAAAATACATGCTAAGTCCTATAGCAATCTTAAAAAAATTACTCTTGTCAAGTATCATAATATCATTCCATAAATCAGAAAATATGTACGCTAGTAGAAGTGCAAATGCCCAACACCATCTATTTGACCTATAAGAAAACCCATTTAAAATCTGCCCCATAATAGGAATTAATACAATTATCAGCGATATAATCAACAATTTTCTACAAATCCTATTCTTAACACTAATATGTTTTTTATCAAACAAAACAAACACAGAAACAAGCACCGGTGAAGCAATGCCCAAAATCAACCAATATTTTCTAGAGTAAGAAAGAAAAATAGATGGTAATGTAGAATAATAATCAAAATCATATAACAAATGGTATGCAATACCTGTATTCATTCGTGAATCGCCAACAAAAATATATAACATTGGCAATAAAATAACCGCAGCCAATCCAACTCCTAATAAAGAATATAAGAAAATAGGAACAATTAAGGAAAACCACTGTCTAATATTAGTGCCAAATGACACCCAGAGCCTAACCACTACATATACAACCGTCAATAACACAAGCATATATAAAAAATATAAATTACTAAGTGAGGCCAAACATAGTGCTACAATATAAAAATAAGGTTTTTTCTTTTTTAGAATTTTCTCAATACCAACTATTAATAGTGGAAAAAACACCATGGGATTCAAAAAGAAAGGATGTCTAGTTACTAAATCAAGCCCCCATTGCGAAAATACATATGTCATAGCACCAGCTAGACTTCCAACTTTACTCTTAACCTTTGTTTCCTGCGCCAAAAGCAAAAACGCAATTCCAGACAAATACAATCGTAGAATATTCATGGCACAATAGTATAAATACATATATCTAGTCGGAACCAGAAAGCAGAAAAAGGAAAACGGATCACCTATAACATAATATCCAAATGTTTGTAAAATATCAGAACCTTCCCCTATTGAAAAATCCCACTGTGGAATAACAATTTCCCCTTTATATATTATATTTTTAATAATTCCTCTCAAATATTTAGAATAGTAAACTAATGCTCTATAATGCTGATTTATCCCATCAGCTTGATCTATAAATGTTTTTCCATTAATAATAAACCAAACAAAAACAAAAAAGCATATTACAGCAAATAAAAAAGTGTAGCACATATAATACGTCCACGTATCAATTGTGCCACACTCTATTTGTTGTATAACGTGTGTTATTTTATTTAGAATACTCTGTCTGTCTGTCTGTCTGTCTGTCTGTCTGTCTGTCTGTCTGTCTGTCTGTCTGTCTGTCTGTCTGTCTGTCTATAACATTATATTTCATATTATTTTTTTTGTACATTCTATTTTAAATTTTCCTTTCTTCTCACCGTTCTTGAATATAAAATCAAATATTCGTCCTAACAATCTTAGGGCGATAACCACCCACAGTAAGGGCATCGAGAATCTTCTCCTTGTGCTCTGTCCCAAAGGCTTCAAGCGTAATACGAAGCTCTACTGCAGCATTTCTGTTTGTGGTAACAAACTGATTATGCTCAAGCTTAATTACATTACCGCTCTGATCAGCAATAACAGAAGCTACAGCAGATAGCTGACCCGGCTTATCGGGAAGAAGAACTGATACTGTAAATATTCTATCTCGCATAATAAGCCCCTGCTGAACAACAGAGGACATGGTAATAACATCCATATTTCCACCACTTAGTATGCACACAACCTTCTTACCTCTAACCTCAAGCTGCTTTAGAGCAGCCACAGTAAGAAGTCCTGAATTCTCCACAATCATCTTATGATTCTCCACCATATCAAGGAAGGTAACTATTAAATCCTCATCCGGAACAGTAATAATTCCGTCCAGATATTTTTGTATATATGGGAAAATCTGACTACCGGGAGTCTTGACCGCAGTACCATCAGCAATAGTGTTAACACCATCAAGAGTAACTACCTTTCCTGCTTCAAGTGACGCCTTAACGCAGGCAGCTCCGGCAGGCTCCACACCAAGAACCTTAATCTTGGGATTCATTAGCTTAGCAAGGGTAGACACTCCCGTAGCAAGTCCACCTCCTCCTATCGGCACAAGGATATAATCAACAAGAGGAAGTTCTTTAAATATTTCCATTGCGATTGTTCCCTGGCCTGTCGCAACCGCCAAATCATCAAACGGATGAATAAAGGTATAGCCTTTTTCCTCAGCTAATTCCAATGCCTTGTTACAGGCTTCATCATATACATCGCCATATAAAACCACCTCAGCACCATAGCTTTTTGTTCTGTTCACTTTTATTAGCGGTGTTGTTGTTGGCATTACAATCACAGCCTTACAGCCATACTCTTTTGCAGCATAGGCAACACCCTGCGCATGATTACCTGCCGATGCAGTAATAATACCGCGAGCTCTGTCTTCATCATTTAGCGTACTCATTTTATAATATGCACCACGTAGCTTATACGCTCCCGTTACCTGCATATTTTCGGGTTTTAAATAGACCTTATTATCGGTCATATTACTAAAATAACTACTATAAATCAGCTCAGTATCAAATGTAACCCTTTTAACAATTTCACTGGCTTCTTCAAACTTATCGAGTGTCAGCATAACAACCTCCTTTTATAACTTAATGATTATGATGTTGTGGTCAAAAGGTATTTTGCCCCCAACGATACCGGATTTCTCCGCTCTACGAGCTCTCGAAATCCTCAAAACATAGCATCTACGAAAGCATCAGAATCAAATTTCTGCAAATCATCAATGCCCTCACCTACTCCTATAAATTTAACCGGAATATTAAGTTCACTCTGAACAGCCACAGCAATGCCACCCTTTGCCGTTCCATCAAGCTTAGTCATAATAATACCGGTTGCTTCCGCAGCCTCATGGAACTCCTTAGCCTGTAACAAAGCATTCTGACCTGTTGTGCCATCAAGAACAACAAGTGTCTCTCTTACAGCATCAGGAAATTCCTTATCAATAATTCGATGAATCTTCTTTAATTCCTCCATAAGATTCTTCTTATTATGAAGGCGTCCCGCCGTATCACAGATTAATAAATCCGTATTTCTTGCCTTTGCAGCCTGAACAGCATCATATACTACCGAGGCAGGATCCTGTCCCTCTACACCCTTAATAATATCCACTCCGGCACGGGTAGACCACTCCGTTAGCTGTTCCACAGCGGCAGCACGGAAGGTGTCAGCCGCGGCCATCATTACCTTCTTACCCTGCTTTTTATATATTGAAGCAAGCTTACCTATACTTGTTGTTTTTCCGACACCATTAACACCGATAACAAGAATTACAGCCTTGTTCTTCTCATAATCATAGGCATGTTCATCTACACTCATCTGTTCCTTCATGGTGTCAATAAGAAGCTGTTTACAGTCAGCAGGCTCCTTAATATGCTGTTCCTTTACCTTATCCTTAAGTTCATCAATAATCTTTTCTGTTGTATTAACACCAATATCACTCATAATGAGAATTTCTTCTATTTCCTCATAAAAGTCATCATCAATGTTTGTTCCACCAAACACACTGTCGAAGCTGTTTGCAATTGACTTACGTGTTTTGGAAAGTCCTTCCTTTAGTCTTTTGAAAAATCCTTTTTTCTCAGGCTTGTCTAAATCCTCAGAGGCTTCACCTTCATTATCTTCAACCACATCGGTTTCAGATTCAGATTTTTCAGTTTCTACATTTTCATTATCACTTGTAGCTTTGATTTCTTCTTCTGAGCTCTTGGAAGAAGCTTCACAGGAATCATTCTCATTATTGTTATTAACAATATCCTCCACGGGTGTCTTTACTTCATTCTCACACTTAAGATTATCATGTTCCTCTGTTATAGCTTCAGTAGCCGCCTCTGCCTTGCCCTCGTTGTCACCTACAGAACTATCATTTTCTTCTGATATAGCTTCAGCAACCTCTTCAGTCTGACTCCCGATCTCACTTACAGAATTATCATTCTCCTCTGATATAGCTTCAGTAACCTCTTCAGTCTGATTCTCGAACTCACTTGCAGAAATATCATTCTCTTCCGATATAGCTTCAGTAACCTCTTCAGTCTGACTCCCGATCTCACTTACAGAATTATCATTCTCTTCTGATATAGCTTCAGCAACCTCTTCAGTCTGATTCTCGAATTCACTTACAGAATCATCAACTTCTTCCACCTTGACTTCATCAGTTTCTACAGCCTGTTCCTCATTCTCGACTGCTAGATTCTCAACCTCTTCTTTATTTTTCTTCTTTAAAAAATCAAAAAGTCCCATATTAAACCCACTTTCATATTCATATAAGCCCTGATGTCCTTATTCGGTATCTGACGTTAGCAAACCAAAAATCCATCCAAGGAACATTAAACCTAATCATCCAGGTCCTTATCAATAAGATTAACTGAAACCAGTGTTGATATACCCTTCTCCTGCATTGTAATTCCATACAATCTATCGGCTTGTTCCATAGTACCTCTTCTATGAGTAATAACAATAAACTGAGTATGTTTGGTAAGCTTATGCAGATACCCTGCAAATCGACCAACATTTGACTCATCAAGAGCAGCCTCAATTTCATCCAATAGACAGAAGGGTGATGGCTTAAGATTCTGAATAGCAAACAAAAGCGCAATGGCAGCCAGTGCCTTTTCTCCACCTGAAAGCTGCATCATATTCTGAAGCTTCTTTCCCGGTGGCTGAGCTATAATCTTTATACCTGCCTCCAGAATATCCTCACCATCTGCCAGTTCAAGGGTACCCTTACCGCCACCAAACATTTCCTTAAATACCTTATCAAATTCAGTAGAAATCAATTTGAATTTTTCTTCAAACTGATTTCTCATAGCCTCATCAAGTTCAGCTACTATTCCTATTAATGTCTTCTCGGCCTCTACCAAATCATCATGCTGTCCCTTAAGGAAGGTATATCTTTCTGAAAGATTTTTATAATCCTCTATGGCATTAACATTCACGTCACCAAGCTTCTTTATACTGTCCTTTATATCGTATATATTCTTCCTGATTTTGACCGGATCAGTAAGTGACTCGTTACGCATGTCGGAAGCAGCCGATAATGTAATTTCGTATTCAGCCCACATATATGACACAAGCTTTTCCTGTTCCTCTTCTATACGTTCCTTATTTGATGATAGTCTCAGAACCTCTTTATCAAGTGCATTTAGCTTCTTTGACAGTTCCTCCGACTGTTCAAAGAAACGCTTCTGCTTCTGCATATATTCTTCTTTTTTATGAATAGCCTCATTAAGAGCCTCCTCATTACCATCCTTACTGGTAACAGATGCTGCAATTGTCTTCTCGGTTTCAACAATATCATTTTCCTTATTTACAATCTCACGCTCTTCTTCGGCAATCTTTTCATTAATTGACAATATTTCATTATCAATTCGTTCTATTTCTTCATTAACACGATTTACATTTAAAATCGCATGCTCTAGGTCTCTTGAAAGCGTATTTACCTTCATCTGTGCATCAGTAAGCTCTACCACATACTGACTTTCATCCTCACGCATCGTTTCAAGCTTCTTTCCGCTTGAGGTGATATTTTCTTCCAGTTCTTTTTCACGTTTTTCAGAATTAAGAAGTCTGTCCTTTGTATCCTTCTTCTTATTATTAATCTCCTCAACCTGACTCTCAATATCCCTGTTTGACTCCTTAAGAGCAGCATATCCTGCTAAGGTTTTGGTTTTAAGCTCCTCAGCCTGATTAACGTTCATCTGAGCAGTATTCTGTTGAATATACTGCTCCTGTAATATGTTTTTGAGTTCCTCAATCTTATTTCTAACCTCTCGACGATTAGCCTTGATTCCCTCTATATCCTCCATTATGTTTTCAATCTTTTTAAGTGACTTTGTTACAGTAGCTTCTAACTCCTCTATCTCTCGCTTACGGCCTAACAGATTGGAATTATTCTTAAACGTACCACCGGCAAGGGAACCACCGGGAGTAAGATATTCTCCCTCCAGTGTTACTATTCTTAACAAATAGTTGTACTTTTTGGCCATTGCAAGAGCATTATCAATATGATCGACAACAATAATTGCTCCAAGAAGCTGTCCACACACGTCACTATATTTGTTGTCGCAGTGTACAAGCTCTGAGGCCATTCCTACAAAACCTTTTTCATCTCTAACCTCGGGCCTGTTAAACTCGCCTCTGTCCCTTACACTTGTTAGCGGCATAAAAGTCGCGCGACCACCCTTTGTTTCCTTAAGAAGCTTAATCATCTTCTTAGCAACAGCTTCGTCCTCAGTAACAATATTCTGAATGTTACCACCAAGAGCAATTTCTATTGCAGTTTCATATTCCTTATCTACTGTAAAAATATCCGCAACAACGCCTATAATACCGGAGTTGGAATCCTTCTGTTCCATTACTCGCTTAATAGAACCACCATAGCCATCATATCTCTCTGCAATATTTTTCATTGCATCAAGCTTTGATTTTAGCTTATGATAATTAATCTGCGCTTCAGATAATAAACGGTCCTTTTCTTCTAACTCAGACTTAAAGCCACCAACCTGTTCCTCGTATTCTTCCTTAGCCTGGTCATTTTTAAGAATCTTGGCACTGATTTCATTAAGAGTGGCATATAATTCTTTAAGATTCTGGTTCTGTTCCTCCTCCTCTGACTTTGCACGAAGAAGTGAGCTCTGAAGCTCTGCACGATGAATCTTCGTCTGTTCAAGCATAGTATCGAACTTACCCAGATCAGCTTTAATTGATGCTCGCTCATTAAGTAGCTCAATTATTTCATTCTTATCCTTTTCAATACTGTCATTAACAGTTTCAATTTGATTCTGTACTATATTAAGGTCATTTTGAGCTTTATCTCTAACCTTTGTAAGTTCAAGCATATTTTTATCAATCTTTTGCTTGTCCTCATCATATTTACTCTTATCACTTACCTGAATACTTTTACGGTTTTCAAGAGAATTCTTCTGCTCATTATAATGTGCTACATTAACCTTTGCAGAATTGATTTTTTCTTTGTACAGATTTATTTGACTTTCAAGACGTTCCTTTAACACTGCCCCGTTAGACAGCAGTGTACGTTTATCTTCAATATCCTTATCCAGCAATTCAATTGCAGATTCAATCTCAGAATAATCATTTTTAATTCCATCATAATTTTCCTGAGTTTTTTCTAAATCATCCTGAGCAATTGTGATTTTTCCTTCAATATCCTGAAGGTCAGATTTCGCCTTAATAGAGCTTAACAAAAACAGATTAACATCTAAGGACTTAAGCTGCTCCTTAAGAGACAGATATTCCTTAGCAACAGCAGACTGTTTTTCCAGAGGTTCTACCTGTTTCTCAAGCTCTGACAAAATATCATTAACTCGAAGCAGATTAGCCTGTTCATCTTCTAACTTCTTAACTGCTGTCGCTTTGCGTTTCTTAAACTTAACTATTCCGGCAGCCTCATCAAATAATTCTCTTCGTTCCTCAGGACGTCCGCTAAGAATCTTATCGATCTGTCCCTGACCAATAATAGAATACCCCTCTTTACCAATACCCGTGTCGTAAAACAGTTCATATACATCCTTAAGACGGCAGGGAGCACCATTGATCAGATATTCGCTCTCACCTGAACGATACACTCGTCTTGACACAGTAACCTCTTCAAAATCAATAGCAAGCTTGTGATCGGAATTGTCCAGGGTAATGGACACATATGCATACCCCATAGGCTTACGCATTTCTGTTCCCGAAAAAATAACGTCCTGCATATTAGCACCACGAAGCTGCTTTGCACTCTGTTCTCCAAGAACCCATCTAACAGCATCTGCAACATTACTTTTTCCGCTTCCGTTAGGTCCCACTATACCGGTTATTCCATTATGAAAATTAAAATTGATTTTGTTGGCAAAGGATTTAAATCCATGAACTTCAACACTTTTTAAATACATCTGTTTACTCCGTTTCAAATACTCGCTATACATCTGTTTCTAAATAACCATACCATTTATGCAAAATGTTTTTGTGAGAGTACAGTTCAAAAAACCTAGGCGTAGTGACGCTACGCTGAGACTTTTGAATCTGTGCTATCGCAGAAACCGCAGTAATAGGTGTAGTTAATTTAAACCGGATGTACTAAGGCTTTAAGGGCTTCATAGGCAGCCAGTTGTTCCGAATGCTTCTTATTTCTTCCAATGCCCTTACCTAAACACTCCCCATTAATGTAAGCTGCACTTTCAAATACTCTGGCATGATCCGGTCCCGACTCATTAATCAGTCGATATTCTATAACTCCGCCATCATTTTGAACGTGTTCCTGAAGCAGTGTCTTAGAATCCCTAAATTCGATTTTGTTTTCATAGTCAGTCAAAACATACTTATGAATAAATGCCTTGGCCGGCTCGATACCCCTGTCAAGAAAAATCCCGCCAATTACAGCTTCAAAAACATCAGAGCATATTGACTCTCTCTCTCTTCCTCCACTTTTGTCCTCTCCCTTTCCCAGGAATATGTAATCCCCCAGGTCAAGCGCCATTGCACAAAATGCAAGAGTAGGTTCACATACCAAGGAGGCTCTTAGCTTAGTCATTTCGCCTTCCTTCATTTTAGGCTCTAGTCTGTACAAAAACTCACTTACAGTCAGTTCAAGTACAGCATCCCCTAAGAACTCAAGCCGTTCATAATCTTCTATATTATTCTTTTCATTTTTATAGGAACTGTGTGTTAAAGCAGTTATTAAAAGTGACTCATCCCTAAATGAATAGCCCATTTTATCTTCCAGTTCCCTATACCCATATTCTTTGTTCATATATACACAACCATATATTTTTGATTGATACCGCACTCATCCGGTTCATCGCACTGATTACCGCTCATCAAAAAAAACATCCTTCATACAAAGACATTTACTTGACTCATCGTAGACAACAATCGAGTAGGTGATTCCTACTCGATTGTATGTTAGACGTCAGGGGAATACTGCGCTTGAACAAATATCCATTTGCGGCCTTATCACTCAAAAGAAAAGAATGTACTTATGCACATTCTTTCTTTCCTACAATTCAACTTAAAATGTACAAATTAACTAAGAGCTGCTTTAATCTGATCTACAGCATCCTGAACAGTAACAATGTTTTCCGCATCTTCATTTGATATTTCCACATCAAATGCCTCTTCAATACCCATAATAATCTGGAACACATCAAGAGAATCTGCTCCTAAATCATCTGTAAATCTTGTGTCCGGTGTAATCTCATTAACATCAACATTAAGTACTTCTGCAATTATCTTTCTTAACTTTTCAAATTCCATATCAACAGTTCCTTTCTGTTTATATCATATTTATTTTTTCATTGATTTTCTTATTAATATCCTGTTCCTTAAATGTAATGCATTGAAGAATTGATGTAGTAACCTCCTTAGCTTTAGCACTGCCATGAGTTTTAACTACAAGACCATTAAGGCCAAGAAGAGGTGCTCCACCATACTCGGAAGGATCAAATTTTGTAAGATTCTTCTTAAGCTCCTTTTTAAGAAGAAATGCACCCAGCTTAGTTACAATCGATGTGGTACAGGTTTCCTTAATAGTTCCCAGCATAGTCTTACCCACACCTTCATACATCTTAAGTGCAATATTACCGGCAAATGCCTCACATACAATAACATCAGCATATCCGGATGGTATATCACGGGCTTCAATACTTCCTATAAAATTAATATCAGGACAATTAGACAGCAAAGGGTAAGTCTCTTTGACAAGAAGATTACCTTTATCTTCCTCTGCACCTATATTAAGTATAGCTACCTTAGGATTATGTACCCCCACAACGTGTTCCATATAAATGGAACCCATCTTAGCAAACTGAACCAGATGTGAAGGTCTGGCATCTACATTGGCACCGCAATCAACCAATAGTGATACTCCCTTCTCAGTAGGAATAACAGGTGCCAGTGGTGGTCTCTCGACGCCCTTGATTCTGCCTACAATAAACTGACCACCTACTAGAACCGCTCCTGAACTTCCTGCGGACAAAAAGGCATCACAGGTTCCATCCTTAACAAGATTAAGTCCCTTAACAATAGAAGACTCCTTCTTCGTCCTAATGGCCATAACAGGAGGCTCACTGGTTTCAATAATCTCTTCCGCATCAACAATTTCAACCTGAGTCCCATCATAATCATATTTACTTAACTCCTGATTAATCTCGTTCTGTCTGCCGCAGAGATATACTCTAACATCATTTCTCTGCTTGATAGCATCCATTGCGCCCTTTATAGGTTCAACGACAGCATAATCGCCACCCATAACATCAATAGCAATATTTACCATATCAGAATCCTCTTCTTATATATACATATATCATCTAATATACAAGACATCAACCGAAAAATCAATACATCAATCTATCTGCTTGTAATAAAAATTATTAGATAAAAAAAATCAAGGGTCTGAATACTCAAACCCTTGATTCCTCTAATTCTAACAAAATTAATCCTGAGCAATGATTTCCTTTTTGTTGTAAGAACCACAAGCCTTGCATACTCTATGTGGCATCATAAGCTCTCCGCACTTGCTACATTTAACCAATGTAGGAGCGTTCATCTTCCAGTTAGCTCTTCTCTGATCTCTATGACCCTTTGAGCTCTTATTCTTAGGACAAATTGACATCGTTACACCTCCTTATAATCTCCTGTTATATGCACATACGCTACTCTGTAACGATATGATTCATTTCACACTTGATAAATTATACAGAGCTACGTCTAATTTGTCAACACAAATATTTAAGATTAATAATAAACTGCGTAAATATTTACGGTGCATCTATTTCTAAATAATTCTACTATTGTACCGACCTTAATAGCTATATAAAACAATTATGAAATCTGTGCCTGAACAGCAGTAAGTGCCACAACTCCAACTATATCCTCTGCCGTACAGCCTCTTGATAAATCATTAACCGGTCTTGCCAATCCTTGGAGCATAGGTCCATAGGCTTCAGCCTTACCTAATCTCTGAACCAGCTTGTATCCAATATTTCCGGCATCAAGATTAGGGAAAATAAGAACATTTGCATGGCCTGCTATATCACTGTCAGGAGCCTTGGCTGCCGCAACAGAAGGTACAATTGCCGCATCTGACTGAAGCTCTCCATCAATTGCCAAATGAGGATATTTCTCACGGGCAATATTAGTCGCATTTACAACCTTATCTACCAGCTCATGCTTAGCACTTCCCTTAGTAGAATGTGACAGCATAGCAATGATAGGCTTAGCACCTACAAGATTTGTAAAACTCTTAGCCGAAGAATTGGCTATAGCAGCCAACTCCTCTGAATTAGGATCCTGATTCAGGCCACAATCAGCAAATAAGAAGGTTCCATCAGCACCATAATCGCACTTGGGAACATCAAGTATAAAGAAGCCTGAAACCAGTTCAACACCGGGAGCTGTTTTAAGAACCTGTAAAGAAGGTCTTAACACATCGGCGGTTGCATGGCAGGCACCGGCAACCATACCGTCAGCATCTTGCATTTTAACCATCATAACGCCAAACATAAGATAGTCATTAAGTAATCGCTCTCTCGCTTTCTCAAGAGTCATTCCCTTGCTTTTTCTTAGTTCATATAGCTTATCAACATATAAATCAAGCTTATCTGTATTTTCCGGATCAATTACCTTCACTCTGGACAAATCCAACTCCAGCCACTTTGCACCTTCCATGATTTTATCTTCCTTACCAACCATGATAATGTCCGCAATATTCTCCTTAAGTATCTGGGCTGCCGCAATCAGAGTTCGTCTGTCATTACTCTCAGGCATAACAATTTTCTTAACATCCTGTCTTGCTCTTTCCTTTATTCTGTCAATAAATGCCATAATCAAACCTTCTTTCATTATAAATTATGATATAAGTGTCAATAGAACAAAATGACATGATACCAGGGTCAAAAGGTCATGCTGACTCGTCGTGCTTGCACGTAAGAGGCTGTATGCACCTTTATGACCCGCCAAAACATGAAAAAGTAGCCATTTTTTGCAGAAAAATGAGCGGATTTTGAATGTTTTGAGGATT
>JAZQOI010000016.1:0-21013 GCA_045627745.1 Lachnospiraceae bacterium
CATCCACCTGAAACTGTTGTATACTATTAATCATGAAAGCACCCTCCTTTGGATATTTGGTTTCGTCACCTTAATCCTAACACAGGATCTCGGTGCTTTCTTTATGTCTTTTTAATTTTCCTACAAAAACTTTACCCTACGGGGACTTGGGAAGTGAAAAAAATATTCCGTATGATAATCATGGATGCTGTTCCCATTTCATTAAAAATCAATTAAATTTCTTTATCATGGTTTATTTTTATACTATTTTACGATATAATAATATTATATAATCACTTGGTGACTTTAGGTCCCATATGTGACATTAAGGGGATTATTTATGAACAAGAATTTCGAAAAAAAGATCGGTGATTTCATGGATCGCCACCAGATATGTTATTTAAGCTCTATCGACGACGATGGTTATCCCAATACTAAGGCTTTATCAGAAATCAGAGAACGTAACGGAATGGATTTTTTCTATATGAGAACCAAAGCCAACACCATTCATGTTAATCAGCTAATCAAAAACCCCAAAGCCTGCGTTTACTTCTGCGATGCAAAATACAGCAAGGGACTTATGGTTCGCGGCAATGTGGAGATTGTTACCGACAAAGACACCAAGGCATTTCTTTGGAAGGACAGCGATTCAATATATTTTGGCAATGGCAAGAGTGATTCTAACTACTGTGTTCTTAAGTTCAATATTAAGGATGCAAGATTCTATAATAATTTCCGTTCAGAGGATTTGGCATTTTAATTCAAATATGCTAAGGCTGTGTCATTGGTACACAGCTTTTTTTATAGAACTTTTTGCTTTTTCGTGTTAAAATGGTCTTTTGATATATGAATTAACCTAACTAAGGAGATTTTATATGCTACAACTTAAAGATATACATTGGGAACTCCCTTCAGGGGAAGAACTGATACATGGAATCAGTTTTTCAATAGAGCCCGGCAAGCTTACTGTAGTTACCGGTCCTAACGGCGGTGGTAAAACATCAATAGCCAAGCTGATTGCCGGATTAAATGTCCCAAGTAAAGGACAGATTATTTTAAATGGTCAGGATATAACAAATACCTCTATTACAGAGCGAGCCAAGCTCGGCATATCCTATGCCTTTCAACAGCCTGTTAAGTTCAAGGGGCTTACTGTAATGCAGCTTATTAATATAGCTGCCGGCAGAGAGCTTCCCAAGGACAAGCTGTGTTCTCTTCTTGGCAAGGTGGGATTATGTGCTAACGAGTACATAAACAGACCTATGGATTCGCATCTGTCGGGCGGAGAAATAAAACGAATTGAAATAGCCACAGTTCTTGCAAGAGAATCCTCTGTGCTTGTGTTTGATGAGCCGGAAGCAGGCATTGATTTATGGAGCTTCACTTCTCTTATCGACACCTTCAAAACACTTAAGGATGAGCAAAGCGGGGCACTTCTTGTAATATCTCATCAGGAAAGAATATTAGAAATTGCCGATACCATTATTGTACTCGCCGGAGGCAATGTAAGACTTGAAGGTTCTTCTGCTGAGATAATGCCCAAGCTTATGACAAACGAATATATTAAAAGTTGCCGCCAGTTCGGCAGTAAGGAGGTAAAATGAACTCCATAACAGAAGAAATGCTTCAGACAATTACTGATTGGGATGACCTGTTTAAGGGTGCCTACAGCATTCGTGAGGATGGTCAGTGTGACTCCTTTAAATCCTCTGAGAATATCAAAATCATTCCCAAAACAGATAAGCCGGGAATTGACATTTACATATCAAAAAGGGCGCAGAATGAAACAGTTTTCATTCCTGCATGTGTTACAAAGGGCTCGGTTAATGACCTTGTTTACAACGATTTTCATGTGGAAGCAGGTGCTTTTGTAACAATCGTAGCAGGCTGTGGTGTTCATACCGACACAGATGAAGGCGTATCTCATAATGGTGTACATCGTTTCCTGCTAGAGGAAAATGCTCACGTTATTTACAAAGAAAAACACATAGGTTCAGGAATAGGCACCGGTTCAAAAATCATTGACCCGGTAACAGATATTCATCTTGCAAAGGGTGCAATTCTTGAAATGGATACCAAGCAGCTTAAAGGCGTTGACAAGACCTTAAGAAAAACAAATGCCATCCTATTGGAAAAAGCCAAGCTTATTATCCACGAAAGTCTGTTGACCGATTCTGACAACGTGGCAGAAACTGACTTCTTAGTAGAAATGAACGGCTGCGATTCGTCGGTTGATTTAATCTCCCGCTCTGTTGCCAAGGGTAATTCCACGCAAAAATATCACTCTCATATATTGGGGAATACAAGATGCTACGGCCACTCGGAATGTGATGCAATTCTTGTTGACAACGGCAAGGTCAATGCCAGCCCCGAGCTGTATGCCGGTGATATTGATGCTTCTCTTATTCACGAAGCTGCCATTGGCAAAATCGCTGGTGAGCAGTTAATTAAGCTTATGACACTTGGACTTACTAAGGAAGAAGCTGAAGCCAAAATTATAGAAGGCTTCCTTCTTGCTAACTGATTTATATAAAGGAGAAATAACATGATTAGTGCTAACAACGTAACTCTGCGTCTTGGTAAGAAAGCTCTTTTCGAGGACGTAAACATCAAATTCACAGAGGGTAACTGCTACGGCTTAATAGGTGCCAACGGTGCAGGTAAATCAACCTTCCTAAAAATTCTGTCCGGAGAGCTTGACACCACCAACGGCGACATTGCCATTACACCCGGTCAGCGTCTGTCCGTGTTGGAACAGGATCACTTTAAATATGATGAGTATTCTGTTATGGATACGGTTATTCTCGGAAACAAGCGTCTTTACGAAATAATGAAGGAAAAGGATGCAATATATGCCAAGGAGGACTTTTCTGACGAGGACGGTATCAGAGCCAGCGAGCTTGAGGCAGAATTTGCCGAGATGGATGGCTGGGAAGCAGAATCCAATGCTGCGATGCTTCTTAACGGCTTAGGAATTGATACCGAGCTTCACTACTCCACCATGGCAGATCTTAACGGTCCGGAAAAGGTTAAGGTTCTTCTTGCCAAGGCTCTCTTTGGTAATCCTGATATTCTGTTACTTGATGAGCCTACTAACCACCTTGATATGGATGCTATAAACTGGCTCGAGGAGTTCTTAATAAACTTTGACAATACAGTAATCGTTGTCAGCCATGACCGTTACTTCTTAAATAAGGTATGTACTCACACAGCAGATATTGACTACGGCAAGATTCAGCTATATGCAGGTAATTACGATTTCTGGTACGAATCCAGTCAGCTTCTTGTTAAGCAGATGAAGGAAGCCAATAAGAAGAAGGAAGAAAAAATCAAGGAGCTTCAGGAATTTATTTCACGTTTCTCTGCTAATGCCTCCAAGTCCAAACAGGCTACTTCAAGAAAACGTGCTCTTGAAAAAATCGAGCTCGATGAAATCAAGCCAAGTAGTCGTAAATATCCATATATTGACTTTAGACCGGACAGAGAAATCGGCAACGAGGTCTTAAGTGTAGAAGGAATATCCAAGACTATTGACGGCGTTAAGGTTCTTGACAATATTTCCTTTATTTTAGGACATGATGACAAGGTTGCCTTCGTAGGTGGTAACGAGCTTGCCAAGACAACACTGTTTAAGATATTAACCGGTGAGCTTGAGCCCGATGAAGGAAGCTTCAAATGGGGTGTAACCACCAGTCAGGCATACTTCCCTAAGGATTCAACAGCAGAATTCAACAATGATTTGACGATTACCGACTGGCTTATGGGCTACTCTCCCGTTAAGGATGTTACCTATGTTCGTGGTTTCTTAGGAAGAATGCTGTTCCCCGGTGAAGACGGTATTAAAAAGGTAAAGGTACTATCCGGTGGTGAAAAGGTAAGATGTCTTCTATCTAAAATGATGATATCAGGTGCTAACATTCTTGTTCTTGATGAACCTACGAACCATTTGGATATGGAAAGTATAACAGCCCTTAATAATGGACTTATTAAATTCCCGGGAGTTGTGCTGTTTGCCTCCCACGATCATCAGTTTGTTCACACAACAGCAAACAGAATCATGGAAATACTTCCTGACGGAACTATGATTGACAAAATCACCACTTATGATGAATATCTTGAAAGTGATGAAATGGCAAGAAAACGTACAGTATACACAGCAAATACTGAGGATGACGAAAACTAATGATAGACTTACATGTGCACTCTTACTATTCAGACGGAACTAACAGTCCGTCTGAACTTGTTAATATAGCTTTACAGAACAATATTACAGCCTTCGCTCTTACGGACCATGATACCTTAGAGGGCATTCCCTATGTTACCAAGGCAGCTGTCGGTACAGGAATAGAGATTATTCCCGGTGTAGAATTATCTGCCGAAAATAATGGACACGATATACATATTCTGGGATTTTATCTTGACTACTCCACTAACGAATTTACGGATTATATTAGACATTTTCGTGAAGAAAGAGATGAAAGAAACATTAAAATGTGCAAAAAGCTTACTGAGGCCGGCTATCCTATCTCCTATGAAGAATTAAAGGAAGCCTTCCCCATGGCTACAATCACAAGAGCACACTATGGTCAGACTCTGATGAAAAAGGGCTACGTAAAATCAATTGCAGAAGCCTTTGACAGACTTATCGGCGACTCATGTCCCTATTATATTCCAAGGGAAAGATTAAATCCCGAGGCTGCAATAGAATACATTCACAAGGCAGGCGGACTTGCCACGTTAGCACACCCGTTCCAGTACAAAATGGGTAACACAAAACTTGAAGAATTTGTGAAGCAGTTAAAAAACGCAGGTCTTGATGGTATTGAAGCTAAATATACCACTCATTCCCCATCTGAAGAAAGACAGCTTAAGGAATATGCAAAAAAATATGATTTATTCATTTCAGGGGGATCTGATTATCACGGGGAACACAAGCCTGCAATTATGATGGGTAAAGGTCACGGGAAACTATACATAGATGAATCTGTACTTATTCCTATCAAAGAAAGGAAAATGAAATAAAATGCCCAGAATCCTATTTACAGACTTAGACGGCACACTGCTTACTACTGACAAGCAGATTTCTCCCGGAAATCTGTCAGCAATTAACGAAATGATTGAAAAGGGTCATAGATTTGTTTTTTCCACCGGCAGACCGCTATCCAGTGTACTAAAGCTGGCTGATGCCTACGGTTTTAACAAGCCTGGGATATTTATATCCTGCTACAACGGTGGACTGATATATGATTGTGGTACCAAAAAGGAATTACTTAGAAATCCTCTGAAAAAAGAGCAGGCTCGTATCATTCTTGATACAGCCCACAGTCTTAATGTTCACGCTCATACCTACAGCGATACAGAGGTAATATCAGAAAGGGAAACCGAAGAGCTTAAGTTCTACAGTAGCAGAATCAAGGTTCCATATATAATTGTTCCCGATTCCATTAAATATTTAAACTGTAATCCCATCAAAGTCATTGCCATATCAAGAGACAATCTTGAGATACTTGATGTATTAAGAAACAAAATACAGGAAATATTTAACAATACTGTCTACACAGTATACTCAAGCAGTGTTATTCTTGAATTTGCCAATCCCAATGCCAATAAGGGCTACGGGCTCATACATCTGTGCCAATTGCTTAACATTCCCGTAAGTGATGCCATTGCAGCCGGCGATGAGGAGAATGATTTAACAATGCTGCAGGCAGCAGGCATTGGTGTAGCTATGAAAAACGGCAAAGACCTTATAAAAGAAGATGCTGATTATGTTACACAAAAGGATAACGACTCAGATGGAATTGCAGAAGTAATATACAAGTTTATCTTATAATATAATCCATTTCATTGAAGCCTTCCGAAGCAAATTTAGATTGATTATCTTTTCCAGCTTCACAGGCTTCTTTTTCTTTGTCCTCAACCTTACTCCACTCACTGGCAACCCATTCCTCCAGAGCAGAGTTTTTCTTGGCATCAAAGGTCAAATCATAGTAATTTTCCACACGATAGAGAACATTTCCCTGATTCACATTCTTAACCTTAATAAGTGTAAGGAACAATCCCTCCTTAGGATTAAGTGCCAGAATTTCTGTGTCAGTAAGTGTTTTCGAAGCCTTAAGACAGCAATATTTATAATTAAAATCAAGCATTCTCTGCTTATTTCCGTTAATATCACATACTGCCGTTCCTAATTCAATACGGCTTCTACCTCTCTTCTGATATCGGGTATTTTCAAATCTCTTAACCACATTGATTTTAAGATCATCAAATATTCCCGTTCTCTGATCAAGTGACTGAGGCAATGGAGGAACACGGTCATAAATCAACTGCATATAATCCTCGTAGGTATTGCAATAATTCTCTACCCTAAAGGCGTACTTCCAGTTACACTCATTATCCTTTCTAATATCATCAACATATACAAGGACACATTTTAATATACAGCTATACTCCTCATTCTCCAGCTTAACAAAGCAGGGCGTATTCTTGTCAATATTTATTGGTCTTTCAACAGACAGTGCTATTCCGTCATCAGACAAATCAACTGTTTCACATTTATAAAATGCATCATGGGCCCTAAGTACAGCCGGCATAACAATATTCATTCTGTCATAGCTTCGAAGATAATCACGTCCCAACACGAAGAACATTGACATAAGCAAAGTATACATATTGCTCACAAGCCAAAACAGTACAATAAGAGGACCTAAATCATTAGACACAAACATTTCTGCAATACATTTATATATACCGATAACAGAAAGCACCACAAGAAAAGCAAAGGGCACAATATAAATCAGATTTTTCCCTTTCTCGTTCTCTACCTTACCCTTTTTGGTGACTTTAAACTTCGTCATCTTAATACCAACGGTTTCAAGAAGCACAGGAACCAACAAAAAAGGAAAAAGAATTGTTTCATAAATTCCTGTCCACTTAGCCGTTCTTAAATTATGACTTATAACCTTAAGAGTAATATTGGAGGTAATGTACATAGGCAGCCAGAATATAAGAATCTGCCACAGAGTACATTTAATAACCATGAAACCAAAGGCACCATATAATATGGGACATACATAATAAATAAGTCGTTTTAAAGGCGCATACCAGTACCACACTGAAGCCCAGTAATTGATTTTCTGCGCAAAGGTCAAATCACGACTTGAATAGGTATGCATTTTTCTGTTAGTGGTTATTACTCCCCTGGCCCATCTGATTCTCTGATTAATAAGTGACTTAAGATCAGTGGCAGACAGTCCGGATGCCAACACCTCATCTGTAGCATAACAGATATAGCCCTTCTTCTGAATGAGCATTCCGGTAGCATAATCCTCTGTAATAGTTTCTGTATAGAAGCCACCGATATCACGAAGGGCTTTTCTTGAAAGCACCGTATTGGAACCACCGTATATTACACAATTTGATTTGTTTCTGGACACCTGAATATCACGATAAAAATAATCCTGTTCATTAGGTATTCGCTGTTCGGAATACAGGTAATACTGGAACAAATCAGGATTATAAAATGCCTGTGGAGCCTGAACCATTCCAAGATGTGTCTGTTTATCGTAGGGCTTGTTTCTGTTAGACAGCTCCATATCTATAAAGTATGGTATAGTTCTTAACAAAAAATTGCTTCTTGGTATCATATCGGCATCGAAGGTAACTATATAGGGTGAAGATGTATTATCAAGAGCATGATTTAAGTTTCCTGCCTTGGCTCCATCATGATTATCCCTGTCCAGATAATTAATATTAAGCTTACCCGCCAGCTCCTTCATTTCTGCCCTGTGTCCATCGTCGCACATATAAATATGTACCTTATTCTTATCAGGATATTTAAGATGCTTACAGCCGTTAATAGTCTTAATCAATACCTCCGCCGGCTCATTATATGTAGAAATAAAAATATCCACGTCCGGGTAACTGTCAATGGGAATGGTAGGCACAGGCAATTTCTTAACATCACACATATTGTAATAATGAACGCTTGATTCTACCAGACCAAGAGCCTCCACCACGAGCAGCGCAATACCCGAAACAATGGAAACAGCACCATATTCAAAGGGAATTGTAAAGAAAATACGCCACACAAGATAAACCACCGAAAAAAAGGTGGTAATGTAAATAAGAATCAAATCCTTCTTTGTAAGACTTCTGTCATCATTTACTTCATTAGTATTATTTGTAGCCATATCTGATTATCATTCCTCTTGCAAAATCAAACTCTCACCATTACTGATAAAACTGTAATTGCCATTTCTCGTATAAACCAATTCAGTCCCCAATTTTCCTGCTATATTTACTATTTCCGTATCAGCGGAATCAGATGTAACAACAGCATATTCAGGAACGGTCTTTTCAAACAACTCATCAGTCAGTGAGCAGGCTTTTCCATGATGCGGTACCTTAAGCATATTAAGATTGGGCCAGTCAACCAAAAGCAGCTCAGTAATTCTCTTCTTTTGTGCATCACCTGTAAACAGACAATTCACGGACCTATGATTAACAAGAATCGCAAGTGATGAATTGTTTTCTTTTTTATAGCCGGTTTTATTAGGCGGATATATAATGAACTTAATATCACCAATAGACATTTTAGTATTATGAGAAGGATAGACTACTTTGGTCCCATTCTCTAATAGATAGCTATTCAGCTCATTTATTGTATCATTAGACTCTCCATAGGGAGTCTCAACAACCTTGTCTACAGGTATTTCATTGACCAAATCCAAGGATGAACCAATATGGTCACTATCATTATGTGTAAGGATTAACAGATTAATTCTGCTAA
This sequence comes from Lachnospiraceae bacterium, assembly GCA_045627745.1. Classification (GTDB taxonomy): domain Bacteria; phylum Bacillota; class Clostridia; order Lachnospirales; family Lachnospiraceae; genus UBA2868. Next base: position 8,771 of record JAZQOI010000016.1, read on the forward strand.
TACCTGCTGACTTTAAATGAGCCAGTATTTTTTCAGCATCTGACTTTTCGCCGGTATCAATAATGGCGCATACCCCATCCTGACGAATAACAAAGCAATCAGCATCATTTGCTGTATTAATACATTCTATTGTAACATCTCCTTCTCCTGCTTCTGCATCCTTAATATTCAAGTAAACCAGACACAGACCTAAAAGTAATACAATCCAGAGAATAAAGATTATGATTTTTTTCCTCATAGTCGCTCCTTGTATTCAATATGAAAATCACTCATTAAAGAAATCAAAGCTAACAGCATCAAAATTGTACGGATACACCTCAATAATATAAATATCCGCATCTGTTTCTCTGACAAAATCCTCCAAGTCTATGTCGGAGGTATTTCTTGTCCATACCATATCTATTTGAGAAAACATAGGTGCCAAAAACGCTCCCAGCGGATTAAAATATGAATCCCTCAATACTGCCATTGTAGGGCCGTCAGGATTAGACAGATTAACAATCCTATCCCTATCTACTATCTCCCTTCCATAAATACTTCCAAGGGACATCTCGTAAACATTCTTATCATCATCAAGCTGATTCTCATACATAAGCGCCTTAACAAAATCACCCTTCTGCTTATCATCATGCTCGTAATCATACCACTCAAATTCCATATCGCATTTAGGCCAGAAGAAATAATAATCATCAAGTCCTGCATAGGCAACACCTGTATTCTCTCCCGTAGAACCCAGGAAGGACTGCTCATAGCAATAGGAATAATAATTATCAATATCGGAATAATAATTATCAGGATCAAGCTCGAAACCGAAGCGTTCCTCTATCTCATCAACCACTGCTCCCGCAGCATAAATAGAAGCCTTAGGCGTCCAGTGATGGTCCGTCTTAAAAAACATTTCATCGAAGGTTAAATCGCTCTTTTTCATGGCATATCTTAAATCAAGAGCAGCCACATCATATTCCTGCAATAGATTAAGAAGTGCATCAGTTCTATTATTAGGGTCATTTATAGGCCAGTTTACATTAACATTTGACTCACCATACAACACCTTAGTAGGCGGCAGACATACAAGCAAATCAGCACCCTTTGAATTAACATATTCATTCATTCTCTTAATGTTGTCAGCATACTGCTTCAAATCCTCTGTATCAATCTCAGTGATAGAACTGTAATACAGCATCTTATCTTCATCCTGAATATAAGAAAAACCATTAAACTCATTCTTCCCCATCAGGCGCTGTATATAGCCATAGGTTTCAATAAATTTCATACGTCCTGCCACATCTGCAGTAGTAACCTCCTCCACATTGGCAATCCAATTCTTTACATCATCAATACCGGATACCTTTGTAAGCTCCCGGGATAATTCTTCAAAATCCTCCCGAAACAAAACAAGATTCATAATACAGAAGGTTACTATGGAAGCCACAAACAAAATGGCGAATATGAACTTTTTTACAAAAAAGTAGTTTTTCATATGATTACCTTAAATAAAAATTAAATACCATTAAAAATCAAAATAAATAAATGGATTATATCCGCCTCGCACAAGATAACTTGTACACACAACAAAGGCTAACATAAGCACCAAAGGATAAACAACGGACAAAAGCTTACCTGATTTTTTAAGCTTGCCATCCCACATAAACTGATTAATACGTGGTGCTATAGGCATACAAAATACAATTGCCACAAGAATTACCACCCAGTAATCCTTAAAAATAAAGGTAGTTCTCTCATTCCACAGACTGTTGGAATTACACCAGAACATATTTTTTAAATACACGCCTGCCTGATACAAATCCTTAGCTCTGAATAACACCCAGCCCAAAACAACCACCAGAATAGTATATATTCTCATAAGAACCGGATGATTATTGTTTTTATCATATCCAAAGAATCTCTCTGCAAGCTGGAATATAAAATGCCACATTCCCCAAAACAGGAAATTCCAGGCGGAGCCATGCCATATTCCGGTAAGCAGCCACACAATAAACAGATTACGAATCATGGTATCACGATTCTCTCCTCTGTTACCACCCAGAGGGATATACACATACTCTCTAAACCATGTAGTCAGTGAAATATGCCACCTCTTCCAGAAATCATTAATACTGGTAGCAATGTAGGGATAGTTAAAATTCTCTTCAAACTTAAATCCAAACATAAGCCCCAAGCCAATTGCCATATCCGAATATCCCGAAAAGTCAAAATAAATCTGCAGAGTATAGCTAATTGCTCCAATCCATGCCATACCCACAGAGGTATCCATTCTTCCTGCACCTAACTCTGACCAGTTAAAAATCAAATCCGCAACAATTGCAAGATTATTGGCAAGAAGTATTTTTTTCGACAGACCCACAACAAATCGTGATGTTCCAACTGCCATTTTAATAAGGGTACCGCGCCTTGTTCTTATTTGCTCCGCAATTGACTTAAACTTAACAATCGGTCCTGCAATAAGCTGTGGAAAGAAGGAAATATACAATCCTACAAAGAAAGGATTTTTCTCTACCTCTATATCTCCTCTGTATACATCAATTACATAGCTTAAAGCCTGAAAGGTATAGAAGGAAATACCAATAGGCAGAGCTATACTCGGCACATCAATTACATTGTCACCGGCAAGCATATTAATATTGCTTAGGAAAAATCCCAAATACTTAAATACAAACAGGATTCCTATATTATATACACAGGCAATAATCATCCATATTTTCTTGACAGAGCTGTTATTATGACTGTTACTAACCAGTATTCCAAACAGCCAGTTCATAAAAATGGCTGCAATCATCAACAGTACATTTACCGGCTCACCCCAGGCATAAAATATAAGGCTTACAATTAACAGCCATACATTTTGTGCAGTTCTGGAAAAAGACAGTAAATAATAAACCACGAAAACAACCGGCAAGAAATAAAATAAAAAAACTATACTCGAAAACAGCAATTACTTATCCTCCGGCTTATTCTTATGCTCCATATATATCCATAGCCCAATCATAAAAATGAAAGCTGCAACAATAATGATTCGTATAATCCATACTGCCGTATCAGAACATATAGGCTCTAAAAAATAGGTTCCAACATCAATCTGTTCCACAAATCCCTTAGGGGGATTCCCATTAAATAAAAAATCCATAAATACCCTCTTATTTTCTAAATCCAACAATAATTGCCGGCGTAAGGAAAATAGCGGCAGCCAGTAGCAGTAGCCACCCCATATAGCTTTCTTTTCCTGTGTCTACAACTGTATTGTGTTCAAGTAACTGAATATCATCATAAATATATTTTGAATGTTCCCTGATGACTGTTTTGATTTTGCTTATCTCTTCTTCATAGGTAATTGTATTTCTGTCAATCTCCTGTCCGTCTTCTGCAATATCGTTATGAAGAGAATACTGATTATTGGTGGTATACCACTCGCCCCAGCGATACCATTCACGGTCGATGGCATCACCAAGATACATAACTATATCATCAATGTGATTACATACAGTTCGTTCATCAAGGTATGTACGTCTTAGCGCTATATACCGTTTCTCAAGCTTCCTTATAAAATTCTTGTCCCTGCACAGTCTGTCAAACCAGGGCTTAGTATAGAATGCAATGGTATCCTCATCGAAGGCTTCATAAATATAATTATCCATTGCACCATCAAAATCCCACACAGGTCCCATGCACAGCTTACCGCCTATCTCTTTGTAGAAATAGGTGGAATTATTTCCGGCATCATAATTACCAAAAAATTCATTAATCAGGAAATAATCAATAAAGGAATCAACATCAATGACGTCGGAATAGGTTGCAAAAACCTCCGGGTCATCAGAATATATGATTTTCTCTATATTGCTGATATCAGCATTAATATATTCCCAGTGGTCGTCTGTAACCTTATTTTTTGATGGATACAGAAGAGACAAATACTCATCGCTCAATTTATTCACCATACTATAATTATCAAGCATCTTCGCCTCATAATCATATCGGTCTCTTCTAATAAGGTAACTTGTAAAAATAGAATCAGGATTATATCTGGTAATATCAACACGGTTTTCATTACATCTGATATTCTCCATCATCATATATACACCCTGATATTTATACTCCTCACCCTCTTTAATCAGCACCTCACAGTACCTTGAATCAGGTGTATAGGGCATAAAAGCCGAGGCTGTTGAATATGCAATATAATTTCTCAACATACTCTTGTCAGACATAGAACCATTAAGTATCCACTCATGATCCTCACCCATGCCCAAAATATCTGCCTCATACTCAGAACCGGAATCGGTAACAAGCTTAATCAGCCACTGAGCCTTGGCATAGGACATGGAAGAATTACCTCGTCTCTTAATCTTAATGCCCCCCTCATAGCTGGGAATATCCTCAAGAGTATTTATTCCATCCTCTGAATCGATTACATATATTTTTCCATCCACGTATGGTTCTACTCCCTCTATAGGTAGAAACAGACCATCCGTAGGGTCATCCTCATAGGGCACATATCTTGCGCTAATAGGAGGCTCTACTCCATTGGTATCTATCACAACAATAGGTAACCCGGAATTAAAACCATCTGTTATTGTATAATCTTCTGTAATAAACTCTGTAGGATTATCGGTAATAACACCCTTTTCCATATTAAAATCATAGGAATTATGTTTTTCTTCATTATTAACAAAGGAAGTCTGTCCCTTCTTAACAACCATAAAATAACCACATAAAATCAACATGAGTAATATGGAACACACAGAAAGATATAAATACTTTTTCATTATAACTACCTGCTTATTTCATCATTTTGGCAGACAACATTAACTGCATACAGTGTACAGTTTTGTCTGAAATATTTAATAACATCTCCTGTTTTATTAGCAGAATCAAGCTGTTTATCATTAAGCTCATAAATGTATTCAAAATCCTTTTCACCGGTATTATGAACCACAAGCTTTGCCTTCCCCTTAAATTTCTCATCAGCCAAATTAGAAATCTTGCCATCCTCTGTCAAAGGACCTCGAATAATTAACAGGTATCTCTCATCATTACGTATTAGTCCAAAAAGAATAAGAAAAGCAAAAATAACAGTTGCTCCCACTGCTGCAATCATGTATTCAGATACCCCGCAGCATATTCCGGTAGCAATACACCAGAAAATATATGCAGTATCCCTGGGATCCTTTACAGCAGTTCTGAAACGAACAATACTTAATGCACCTACCATTCCAAGAGAAAGCGCAATATTGTTTCCAATTACATTCATAACAAGTGTTGTCACAAGACATAGCATTGAAAGTGATACGTTAAATCGTGCACTATAGCATGCCCCCGTATGTGTTAATCTGTACGAAAGATAAATAACAGCAGATATTATTGCTGCCACAAGAAAATTAAGCAATACATCCTTGATAGTAAGTGCACCTGCAGAAGTAACAAGATAATTAGTAATGTTATTCATATTTAATCCTCATCTTTCTATTTAGTAATTTCAGTGAAAATCTTATTCATTCAAAAACATTTGACGCGCCATTTCGTATTTACTACAGGAAATCGGAGTCTTATCAGCCAGAGAAACAAGATTCTTAACATAGCTTAACAGGAATCTGTTAAACTTAACCTCCATAGTACAGTTCCCATACAATCCCACCGGATACAGGTTAATATTCGGTGAAAAAATGTCAAAATCAGCAACCGATGCTGATAGGTTCCTGTCAAAGGTAATTCTCGTATCATTAACCGGCTCTGCAAAAGCTGTTCTGTAATATTGAACAACACATTTGGGCCGATAGCTGTATTGAGTCATGCGTCCATATATTTCTGCGGCAAATTCCTCAGAGTATTTAAGTAACACAGAATAATTGCCTTTAATCAGTTCCTTTGCATCATCCCTGTCAAGAATCAAAGAACGTTTTCGTTGAAATGAATCCTGCTTTTCCTTTAGTTCAAGCTTAGCTACACTATCCTCAACTCCATAAACCCTAAGACGGATTTTACGTCGTATCTCGAGCCCCTCTACCTTATCAAAATAGTCAGAATCAAAGGGTGTATCGAAATAAAGCGATCTGACTATATATCCACCGTTTTGATTATTGGAATCAGCATTAAGAGTACAATTAAGCTTACCCAAAAGATAATGCATTACCGCAGGATTAATATTATATTTTTGTTCACACCTTAAAACATCAAGCATAATAATCCTCTATATTTAACAAATCAAATACGCCTATGAGCTTTTCTTCATCTGTAAGCAGTTTATCTATATGTTCGATTGCCTCTGCCAAGATGTAAATTGTCACAATTATGTATAATTATATCTAACATTATCACTATACTCAATCGACATATTCCCCAAATTTCTCCCCCTAAGCACTATCCTATTTGTAAATGAATATTTAGAAGGTTGAGCATTTAAAAGGCTCATTTAGGATAAAAAAAAATAACCCATCACCTATTGGCAACGGGTTATCTTACTAATTCCAATATATAAGAATTAACTATCCTTCTACTATTAAAAATCTTCCGTCAGGGATTTTGAACACCTCACAAATATCATCGATATCATCACCCTCAAGGTCAGTTCCGCATTCTTCAAAATAGTCATACACTTCATCGGCACTATCAACCACAACAGCCATACAATCTTCAAGAAAAGCTTCTGCTTCTTCAAAATTCGCTGCAACCGGTTCATCAAACAACTGCTCTTGATTGTCAAGAAATGCTTGTAATACCTCTTCATCATAATCCTGTGACTGCATAATCATAACCTCCAATAATAAATAGAATTGTTCAAATCTTATACATCAATATAGTCATACCGACTACTCTTGTCAACCCCTGAAAGTCACTAATTAATAGTCATATAACATCACCTATAGTAAAGCAAATAAAATTATTCTATTCCAGCGTTGTTTCAGGAATAAAAATCCTTTTATTTTCATAGCTTTTAGCAAGGTCCATTATCTTTTTTGTACTTAATAAGGCTTCCTCACAAAATGCAGCCTGACATCCTACCGGAACCTTTCCTCGCTTATCAATCTTATTATAGTCACCCTTTTCGTCCATGATTTTAGCCTTAACATTATCCTTAAGCATTGTATCAAGAATATGCAATACACGTTCTCTAAGCTTAACATCTTCAATAGGGAACAGTATTTCTACACGACGCTCAAGATTTCTCGGCATCCAGTCAGCAGAACCACAGAATATTTCAGGATGGCCTCCATTCTCGAAATAGAAAATACGACTGTGTTCAAGAAAACGCCCTACTACACTTCGTACATTAATATTCTCACTGACTCCCGGTATTCCCACCTTAAGACAGCATATACCTCTTACAATAAGCTCTATTTTAACGCCGGCCATAGATGCCTCATACAACGCCTTAATAATATCCATATCGCATAGGGCATTGATTTTGGCAACAATTATAGCCTTCTTACCGGCCTTGGCATTTTCTGTTTCCCTGTTTATAAGATGTAAAAATCTATCCTTAAGCCATAGTGGCGCAAGAACCAGGCGATTCCAGCTAAGAGGTTCTGAATAACCGGACAGCATATTAAATACAGCGGTTGCATCCTCTCCAATAGGGTCAGAACAGGTCAGAAGACCTAAATCAGTATACAGCTTTGCAGTAGAATCATTGTAATTACCGGTTCCCAAATGAACGTAACGTCTGATTCCCTCCTCCTCACGTCTTACAACGAGTGTGATTTTGGAATGAGTTTTAAGTCCCACGAGACCATAAATAACATGACAGCCGGCCTTTTCAAGCTTCTTAGCCCAGAGGATATTATTCTCCTCGTCAAATCTTGCCTTAAGCTCCACAAGCACCGAAACCTGTTTGCCATTCTCGGCAGCCTGGGCAAGTGCCGCTATTATAGGTGAATTACCGCTTACTCTGTATAACGTCTGCTTTATAGCTAAAACATTACTGTCCTTAGCTGCCTGTCTGATAAAATCAACAACAGGCTGGAAGGTTTCATAGGGATGATGAAGAAGAATATCTCCCTTTCTTATTTCTGCGAAAATATCATTTTCCATTGTAAGATTAGCAACCGGCTGAGGTACAAAATCAGCATCCTTTAGCCCTGCATCATCCTTGATACCATACATTTTCATAAGGAAGGTCAAATCAAGAGGTCCCGTAATCTTATATACCTCTTCATCCTTACAATTGAATTCACGAACAAGCACCTTAAGCAGATGTTTGTCTATATCCTCAGCTACCTCAAGTCTGATAACTTCACCCCATTGACGTTTTTTAAGCTGCCTTTCAATCTCCTTTAACAGATCTGCAGCTTCATCCTCTTCAATAGTCAAATCAGCATTACGCATTACACGGAACGGATGAGCACACAAAACATCATAATTAAGGAACAGCTTGTCTATATTGCGCTCAATTACCTCCTCCAGCAGGATAAGCTTTATTTTATTCTCCTCAGAAGGAAGAATAACAATTCTTGGTAACACCTCCGGAACCTGAACCATTGCAAATTCGCGCTCACTTTTTTCCTTCTTACTTGAATCTCCCTGTTTTTTTGATAAAAGGGCACCAATATTAAGGGATTTGTTTCTAATAAGCGGGAATGGTCTTGAAGAATCAACTGCCATAGGTGTAAGCACAGGATAAACATTTTTTATAAAATACTCATCCACATACTTCTTCTCGGACTTATCTAATTCTTCATGTTTAAGGTACAGCTTAATGCCCTCCTGTTCCATAAGCGGCATAAGAGATCTTGTCAGAGTGGTATACTGTTGTGCAACAAGATGATGGGTTGCATTATTTATTTCTGAAATCTGCTTAAGAGGCGACATACCTGCTATATCACACTTGGTATAGCCTGCATTAACCATATCCTTAAGGGAGGCAACTCTAATCATAAAAAATTCATCAAGATTAGAGGCTGTTATACTTAAAAATTTAAGACGCTCTAACAATGGATTTTCTTTATCTCTTGCCTCATAAAGAACACGTTCGTTAAACTTAAGCCAGCTTAATTCTCTATTATAATAATATTCCGGATTGTTTAAATTAATTTTCTTTTCCATATTGCACCTCTCACATTGACTTCAAGGTTTTCTTGTTCCTAATAATTGTTTTCATAGAAAATACTTCTTCAAAGAAATCCGACTTTCTGCCAAAGAATCCCTTCTCTAATGTAAAATCTTCATCAGAATCAATTGTAACAATCATCTCATCTCCACGGAGATTGATTTTAACGTCATTAAGCTTAGTCCTATAGCTTCTGCATATTCCATCAGCCACACGGAATATTGCCGTAAGCTTGGCTACCTTAATATATGAATCAAGGTCAAGACGAGTATTACTTGAAACCTGCTTATAGTACTGAAATGTAGTCTTATTGAATCTTACAATATTGGCAATAATCTCCCTCTCCGCATGGGAAAGACCTATCATTTCAGTTGCCATAATAATATCATAGCCACATTCTGCAGATGCTTCCAGGCTAACAAACTTACCACAATCCCCTAGAATAGATGCAATTCTAAGCAATAATCGTTCTCTCTTGCCCATACCGTGAAGCTTCCTTGTTCCATCATATATAGCAAGTGCCACCTTCTCAACAAGGGCATTTCTCTTTATGTTTCCGTTATAACGTCTGCACATCTCATAAGCGCATCCAAGAATATCCTCATCAAAATCATGATTATTCCTAATGAGCTGCATTCGTTCAGCATATTCGTAGGCAATACCATCCGAAAGCGAAACCCCCGGTGCCCATAAGCGCTTAGCACCCATCATTGCAAAAATCTTCTTAAGAAGAATTGCCGACTGTGGAAACAACGATGCAGATTCCTCTGTCATACCAAGAGAGGCTGCAATCTGTTCCGATGAGCTATTTCTGTATTTGTTTACAAAATCAAGGAACTCCGCCTTAGATATGATATCCTTATTGTTATTAAGCCGTTTCATAACTCTGGAAACATAATCATCAACAACAATGATATTATCAATAGACTTTCCACTAAGATATAGGTTTCTAAAGGGTTCCAGTTGATTATCAATAAGCTCACCAAGCAGCTCCTCATAATTGGTAGTACGTGCCTGAAGCGAAGCCAGCATATCCTTAACACGGAGTATTCCAAGGCGCAGATTCTGTGTAGTCACTAAAGATGCTTTGTCAAATAATGATATCTGAATGCTTCCACCGCCTATATCAACAATTGCACAGCTTTCCTTCATCAGCTCATCAAACATAACACCCTTAGAAGCCACAGCCTTATAATGCATAAAACGCTGTTCCGAATTGCTCAGTACCTCTACAGAAATTCCGGTTCTGAGCTTAATCTGCTCAATGATTATGCTGGTATTTTCTGTTTCTCTTATGGCACTGGTTCCGTAGGCTTTATAATTGTCCACTTTATAGGACTTCATAACCTGTGCAAATTCACACAATACCTTACACAATTCACCAACACGTTCGTTGCTGATTTTGCCATTCTGGTATGTATCTGTTCCTAACTCCACGCGATGACGCAAATGATCAATCTGCTTCATTCCCTTGTCCTTGGAAATTTCAAAAATCTTCATTGCTATTTCGTAGGAGCCCAAATCAATTGCCGCAAATGTTTTCAAATAATCACCTTCCTAACAAGTAATCAATAAACTGCTGAGCCGTTCTTCCTGATAGACCACCATGGGAAAGCTCCCATTTATTGGCCTCTAGGAACAATTCCTCCTTAGGCATATCAATACCATTCTTTTTTGCCAGTGATTCTACAATATCCTGAAATTCCTTTTTATTAGGCTTTCCAAAATAAATAGTAACACCGAATCTATATACCAGAGAAAGCTTTTCCTGCATTGTATCCGACTTATGCATACCATTATCAACACTTACATCATCCCTGTCACTCCAGGATTCCTTAACAAGATGACGTCTGTTAGAGGTTGCATAAATAAGAACGTTATCAGGCTTTTTCTCCAGTCCTCCCTCAATTACTGCCTTAAGGTATTTATACTCTATTTCAAAATCCTCAAAGGATAAATCATCCATGTAAATAATGAATTTATAGTTTCTTGTTTTAATCTGGGCTATAACCTCGTTAAGATCCACAAACTGATGCTTGTACACCTCAATAATTCTTAAGCCCTTATCATAATATTTATTAAGAATTCCCTTTATACTGCTTGACTTTCCTGTTCCGGCATCACCGAAAAGCAGACAGTTATTGGCCTTTTTACCATTAACAAAGGCTTCCGTGTTATCAATAAGCTTTTGTTTAGCCAGCTCGTAGCCTACCAAATCATCAAGATAGACATGAGCAATATTGGTTATAGGCTTTACAAGAACCTGTGAATTATCATCATGGTCAATTCTAAAGGCCTTATGAAGACCGAACTTACCTACACCAAAATCCTTATAGAAGCAGGTAACAATATCCTTAAACTGCTCAGCATCCGCTGCCTCCTTAAGCTGAATACTAAGATCACAGATTCTGTCCCTAACTCTTTTATTGAACATCTTGCTAAGCTCATTAACATTACGGTATTCCATAATAAACGGAACACATCCTGCCCCAAGACTTTCATCAATCCGAAGCAAATCGTAATCAAACATTTCCTTGAATATAGTAAAGTCATGAAGAGCAACCTCATTAATGCTACCCTCAACATTCCCCCTGATTTCTGTAGCCAGGGAATAGGCATTTTCATTATTTGCCAGAAGATAAGTCAGATACATATGCCACAAATTACCCTTATATCCATGGCTTCCGGCAAGTTCAACCAGGCGGTGTACTATATCAAATAAAAGATTCCTGTAGTAATCTCTCTCTTCCTCATCAATTCCATATTCATATTCATACACAAGCTCAGATACATCTAAAAGAATATCTCCATGTTTAAAATGCTTGTATAAAATCAATTCCTTGTCTCTTAACATATAGTTAATCCTCTATTCCATCACTAGATTTGTTTCGACATACTGTAATAATTGTACCAAGTCGCTGGCGCGACGGCTAGCTCTAGGTACATGAAAACCTCCATTTTTTGCAAAAAGATAGCAGTTTTCGTATTTATATAGTATTGTTGAGATACCCCTACCTTAACAAACATATAATCCGACAACTGCCATACTATGCATAGTTTATCATCGTTTTCGATATCCAACAATCTTATATTTTATTTTTTATCCAGATCTCCTCCTCAAAAGGTATCTGTTGTAACTACTGATACTTATTTTGGAGGACTTATTCATGGATTATTTAAAACGC
>JAZQOI010000017.1:0-5996 GCA_045627745.1 Lachnospiraceae bacterium
TGACCCGCCAAAACATGAAAAAGTAGCCATTTTTTGCAGAAAAATGAGCGGATTTTGAATGTTTTGAGGATTTCGAGAGCTCGTAGAGCGGAGAAATCCGGTATCGTTGGGGGCAAAATACCTTTTGACCCCAACATCTTATTATTGAACGATTATAAGTCGGATTGGATTCAGGAATTATATTTTAGGGAGAGATAAAATGACAATATTAGTTACCGGTGGTGCCGGGTTTATTGGAAGTCACACCTGTGTGGAACTGTTGAATAATGGCTATGAAGTAGTAGTTGTTGATAATCTGTACAATGCCTGTGAAGAAGCTGTTAAGAGAGTGGAGAAAATCACAGGAAAGAGTGTTAAGTTCTATAAGGTGGATTTACTTGACAGAGAAAAGCTTGAAGAGGTTTTTGAAAAGGAGCATATTGATGCTGTTATTCATTTCGCCGGCTACAAGGCAGTAGGTGAATCGGTAGAGAAGCCTCTTGCATATTATTATAATAACATTACTGGTTCAGTGATTTTGTGTGAAACCATGAGTAAATACGGTTGCAAGAATCTGGTATTCAGTTCATCTGCTACAGTATATGGGGATCCTGCATTTATTCCTATTACAGAGGAATGTCCTTTAGGAGAGGTTACTAACCCTTACGGACGTACTAAGAAAATGCTAGAGGACATTTTCAAGGATGTATATATTTCGGATAATGAGTGGAATGTGATTTTGCTTAGATATTTTAATCCTATCGGTGCACATGAGTCAGGACTTATTGGTGAGAACCCCAAGGGTATCCCTAACAATCTTATGCCTTATGTTACTCAGGTGGCAGTTGGCAAGAGAGAGAAGCTGGGAATATTTGGAAATGATTATGATACACCTGACGGTACCGGAGTACGTGATTATATTCATGTAGTTGATCTTGCAAGAGGTCATGTGGCTGCTCTTAAGAAAATTGCTTCAATGATGAAGGAAACTGCTTCGGGAGTTCAGATATATAATCTTGGAACCGGAAATGGTGTTTCCGTTCTTGAGGTTGTTAAGAATTTTGAAGCTGCTACAGGTATTCCGATTCCTTACGAAATCAAGGGCAGACGAGCAGGAGATATTGCAACCTGTTATGCTGATTCCTCCAAGGCATTTAGAGAACTTGGCTGGAAGGCTGAATATGATTTTAAGAGGATGTGTGAAGATTCCTGGAGATGGCAGAGCACCAACCCCAATGGATATGAAGAATGATTTGTAATTGATTATAAGTTACTGTTTAGGGGTGAGATTCTATGTTGGAGACTAATATTGGTGAAAAGAAAACAACGGAACTCGTTCTTGATGATGGCCGTATAGAAGCCATGAAGGAGTTTTTAAGTCCTGAGGAATTATATCAGGACTTAATAGTGCGAGTAAAAAAATATCATCCCAGTGACGATATATCTCTGATAGAAAAGGCGTACAAGGTGGCTGATGAGGCGCATAAGAATCAGATTAGGAAGTCTGGTGAGCCTTATATTATTCATCCCCTGTGCGTTGCGATTATTCTTGCTGATCTGCAGCTTGACAAGGAATCTATTGTAGCAGGCTTACTTCATGATGTTGTTGAGGACACAATCATGACTGTAAGTGAAATAGAGGAATTGTTTGGTGCTGATGTTGCCCTGATTGTGGATGGAGTTACTAAGCTTGAAAAACTGAAATACAATGAGGACAAGCTGGAATTTCAGGCAGATAATCTTCGTAAGATGTTCTTGGCAATGGCTAAGGATATTCGAGTAATTATGGTTAAGCTTGCGGACAGACTTCATAATATGCGTACACTTAAGTATATGGCACCGGCGAAGCAGCTTGAGATTGCAAGAGAAACAATGGATATCTATGCGCCCCTTGCAATGCGTCTTGGTATTTCCAAGCTTAAGGTTGAGCTGGATGATTTGTCACTTAAATATCTTGAGCCAGAGGTATACTATGATTTGGTAGACAAGATTAGAATACGTAAATCAGAAAGAGAAAAATATGTTGAGGCCATAGTAAGAGAGGTTAGTGAACATATTTATAATGCACATATAGATGCTAAAATAGATGGAAGAGTTAAGCACTTTTATTCTATATATAAGAAGATGCTTAATCAGAACAAGACTATAGATCAGATTTATGATTTATTTGCTGTTAGAATTATTGTTAATTCCGATAAGGATTGTTACGCTGCTCTTGGTGTTATTCATGAAATGTATAAGCCCATTCCCGGAAGACTTAAGGATTATATAGCAATGCCGAAGGCTAATATGTATCAGTCCATTCATACCACACTTATATCACATACCGGACAACCCTTCGAAATTCAAATCAGAACATATGAAATGCATAGAACGGCAGAATACGGTATTGCTGCTCATTGGAAGTATAAGGAGTCTTCAAACGGTAAGCGTGTTGAAGAACAGGAGGCTGAAAAGCTTAGCTGGTTAAGACAGATTCTTGAATGGCAGAAGGATTTATCCGATAACCGTGAGTTCCTTAGTACCCTTAAGAGTGATTTGGATATTTATAGCGATACAGTTTACTGCTTTACTCCGACAGGTGATGTTAAGACACTTCCGGCAGGCTCCAATACTATTGATTTTGCTTACAGTATTCATAGTGCTGTAGGTAACAAGATGATAGGTGCCAGAGTAAACGGTAGGCTTGTTACGATAGATTATGTGGTAAATAACGGTGATATAATTGAGATTATTACATCGCAGAATTCCAAGGGCCCCAGCAGAGACTGGCTTAACATTGTTAAGAGTACACAGGCCAAGAATAAAATAAACTCCTGGTTTAAAAATGAACTTAAGGAGGAGAATATTGTAAAAGGTAAGGAATTGCTTACTAATTACTGTAAAGCTCATAGCATAGA
Organism: Lachnospiraceae bacterium; assembly: GCA_045627745.1. Classification (GTDB taxonomy): domain Bacteria; phylum Bacillota; class Clostridia; order Lachnospirales; family Lachnospiraceae; genus UBA2868. The sequence goes on from JAZQOI010000017.1 coordinate 2,880, forward strand.
TACTTCTCATGTCTTCAGACCCGAATACATACATGCGATAATGCAAAAGTACGGCTTCAAGGAGTGGGATGCTCTTAGGGCAGCAGTTGGTCATGGTGGCCTTAAGGAAGGTCAGATTATCAACAAAATGCTTGAGCTTTATGAGAAGGATCATCCGAAGATTCTGTCTGATGAACAGGTGCTTAAGGAAATATCTGAGGGAAGTAAGGAAAGGAAAATTCAAATACGCAGCAAGGGCGGTATTGTTGTTAAGGGTATTGATGATGTTGCTGTAAGATTTTCCAAGTGCTGCAGTCCTATTCCGGGAGATGAAATTATCGGATTTGTTACAAGGGGACGTGGCGTATCTATTCATAGAACTGACTGTATCAATGTTCTTAATCTTCCCGAAATGGAGAGAGCCAGACTAATAGATGCTGAGTGGCAGCAGGATAAGGACAAAGTCAATGAGCGCTACATTGCTGAGATTAATATATACTCAACCAACAGAAACGGAATGTTAGCTGAAATAACACGTGTTCTTACAGAGAAAAATGTAAGTATTCTTACGATGAATGTGCGAACCAGCAAGACAGGCACCGCCACAACATCAGTTTCCTTTGAGGTATCAAACAAGGAAGAACTGTATAATGTAATAGACAGACTTAGAAATATTGATGATATTATAGACATAGAGAGGACAACAGGTTAATGGGAAATATTAAAATAGGTAAAATGGTATTAGGAGCAGTATCAACCAATTGTTATTTTATTTATGACGAGGATGTGAAGAAGGCAATAGTATTTGATCCGGCAGCAGGAGGTAAGGATATTAATGCCAAGCTTAATGCAAATGGAATTACTGTTTCAGCAATTCTGTTAACACATGGTCATTTTGATCATATCCTTGGAGCAAATGAGCTAAGACAGGCTGCTTCCTGTAAGTTGTATGCCTGTGAGGAGGAAAAGGAATTACTTGAGAATTCCGAGATGAATTGTTCTGACCAGATTGGCAGACCCTGTGTTGTTAAGGCGAATGGGTTCTATAAGGATGGAGAAGAAGCTACTATAGAGAATATGAATTTTAAGGTTATTTTTACACCGGGACATACAAAAGGTAGCTGCTGTTATTATTTTGAAGATGCCGGCTTCCTTATTTCGGGTGATACCTTATTTCAGAATTCTGTGGGAAGAAGTGATTTGCCTACAGGAAGTGAAAGTGCTTTGATTCGTTCAATACGTGAAAAACTCATGTTACTTCCGGATGAGGTTAAGGTATATCCGGGACATGGCGATTCTACTACAATAGGTGAGGAGAGAAGGTTTAATCCTTTTTGTTAATATGATTAATATTAGAGTAAATGAAGACAAGCTTGAGTATGATATATATACCTTATTTAAAGCGTTTCTTAAAAATGAAGAGATTAATATTACCAATACAGATAAGACCGGAGATGATTTCTCCGGTTTCGATATTTGTATAGAAAAAAACAGTGTGTGTTGTAAAACAATTGCACTTGATGAGAGTGACTATATTAAGAGGGAAGAAGGAGACTTTGCGGATAAGAGCTTGCTTAAAAATGCAATGAAAAGATGCATATACCTGCTTCTGTCTGAAAAGTATAAGGAAGAACTTCCTTGGGGTACATTAACGGGAATACGACCTACTAAGCTTCCAATGTCCATGATTAGTGAAGGAAAATCAGAGGAGTATATTAGGAATTATTTAAAGAACACCTATTATGTATCCGAAGATAAGATGAATTTAAGTATTGATATAGCAAAACGTGAAAAGACGATTCTTGATGCCATTGATACGAAAAACGGCTACAGCCTTTATATTGGTATTCCGTTCTGCCCAACAACCTGCTTGTATTGTTCCTTTACTTCATTTCCTATTAGTCTGTGGAAAAAGAGAACAGATGAATATATATCGACTGTTATCAAGGAAATTGACTATGTAGCGGACAATTTTAATAAGAAAACGCTTGATACTGTATATATTGGAGGGGGCACTCCCACTACACTTGAACCTGAACAACTCCGTTATTTAATAGAATATCTTAAGAGTAAGCTTGACTTTTCCAATGTTAAGGAATTTACCGTTGAGGCAGGTAGACCTGATTCTATAACAAGGGAAAAGCTACAGGTACTTAAGGAATTAGGTGTTGACAGAATATCTATTAATCCCCAGACTATGAATGATAACACGTTGAATATTATTGGAAGGCGGCATACTACAGAGGATATTATAACTGCATTTTCTCTGGCAAGAGAATGTGGCTTCGATAATATTAATATGGATTTGATTTTGGGACTTCCCGGTGAAAACCTTAGCCAGGTTAATAACACTATGAAGAGAATTAAGGAGTTAGACCCCGAAAGCATTACTGTTCATTCGCTGGCTATTAAGCGTGCTGCAAAAATGGCAGAGTATCTGAATATGCATCCTGAAATAGAGTGTGTCAATACACCTGATATGCTTAATGCCACCTTTGCAGGTGCCAAAGCCATGAATATGCAGCCTTACTATTTATACAGACAAAAGAATATGGCAGGTAATTACGAGAATGTGGGCTTTGCCAAGGAAGGTCATTTTGGAATATATAATATTCTTATTATGGAGGAAGTGCAGACCATCGTGGCTTGCGGAGCAGGTACGGTGACTAAGAGAGTTTATGGAGATGGACGTATAGAGCGTTGCGATAATGTTAAGGATGTGAACCTGTATATCAGTAAAATAGAGGAAATGATAGAGCGTAAACGTAATTTATTCTCGACAATAGAATGCTAGCATTCTGTTGTATGACTGATTAATAAGCTGATTTTCAATTAAATATTATTGAGATTGAGACCGGATTTTAGTCCATAAAAAAAGCTAAAGTCCAACATTTGTCCAACGAATTTTTTTGCAATGTTACATCATAATGCAACATAATGCATACTCATGACTATGGTGGATGGAAGAACCAATTATGCAAAAGAAATTATGGAGCAAGTAAAGGATGCATATGGCAATCATGTAAGGATATTTGAGCAAAGTATTCCGTTATCTGTAAGAGCTGCGGAAACATCTGCAGAGGGTGTAAGTATTTTTAAGCATGATCCAAATGGAAAGGTAGCTATGGCATACAATTC
>JAZQOI010000018.1:0-7162 GCA_045627745.1 Lachnospiraceae bacterium
CCGCCAAAACATGAAAAAGTAGCCATTTTTTGCAGAAAAATGAGCGGATTTTGAATGTTTTGAGGATTTCGAGAGCTCGTAGAGCGGAGAAATCCGGTATCGTTGGGGGCAAAATACCTTTTGACCCCAACATCATGTAATTAAAAACTTATATTGTCACTGTCTTACCTGATTCTATTACCTGTAGACCTATATTTGTTTCTATATATACATCACGGCCTGATGGATTATAATACATAGTTTGCTCAGCGTTTGAAACAAGGCTTCTTGCTGCGCAGATATAGTCCTTTATTTCTATCGTGGTTGCATACCATACATCCTTGCGGTTACTGATTTTTCTACAAAAATCTTCCATCATTTTCCAGGTGTTATCTCTGTCAAATTCATAGCTGTGTCCCCATACATAGAAGAGAAGCATACTTTCGAATTTTTTAGGTCGGAAAAATGAGTCAAGGCATTCAAGGGCTTCATTATGATGACAGGTAGGATTCCATTGCATAAAATCAGAGGGCAGGGAAAAATCATGAGTATTGTTTACTGTTCTTGAATATTCAATTCCACAGGCTTTGGCAATATTTATTACTTCATTATTGTATTGTCCAAACGGGTATGACATGCCGCGTACAATGGATGAACAGTTTTTTTCGAGAAATTTTTTGTCTTCAAGTATTTCTTCAAGAAGTTTTCCCTTTGGAAGCTGGCACATATAAGGATGACTGACCCCGTGACAAGCGATTTCGTGTCCCTCAAAAAGATCCTCTATTTCGTCAGGAATGAGAAATTCTTCATTTGCATTTTTTGAGCCGAGAGTGCCGCTATTTAGATGAAAGGTTGCTTTTAGATGATATCTGTCAAACAAATCGACAAGCCGTCTGTCGAAAATCTGACCATCATCATAGCTTAACGTGAATGCCTTAGCTTTCCATTCCGGAAAGCGAATTTGAAATTTAGTCATTTTAATCTCCCGTAATAGTATATGTGTTCTAAAGCTGACTTTACGATACTATTTTGTGAAAATCATTTCAATACTATATTAATTTTTTTGTAAATATCAGTAAATTTGTCAATATTTTTTTCTTGCCTAAGAGAAACTATGAATGTATAATTATTTCCGTGAGTTTATTAACTAAGCATTGGCTTAAGTGCTTGACCAATGTGATAATACTATTTTAGTAGGAAGGTGTAATTATCATGGAGAGACTCGTAGGAACAGTATCAAGAGGTATTAGAGGTCCGATTATCCGTCAGGGTGATGATCTTGTGGATATTGCAGTAAGCTGTGTTATGGATGCTGCAGAATCGGAAGGATTTTCATTAAGAAACAGAGATGTCATCGCGTTAACAGAATCAATCGTAGCAAGAGCTCAGGGCAATTATGCTACAGTAGAGGATATTGCAGATGATGTTAGAGCTAAGACCGGTGGACAGACAGTAGGTGTGATTTTCCCTATTCTTTCACGTAATCGTTTTGCAATCTGCCTTAAGGGTATTGCAATGGGATGCCGCAAGGTTGTATTAATGTTAAGCTACCCAAGTGATGAAGTAGGAAATGCTCTTCTTACTTATGATCAGCTTGATGATGCAGGAATTAATCCTTACAGTGATGTTCTTACGCTTGAGAAATACCGTGAATTATTCGGCGATAACAAGCATGAATTTACCGGTGTTGATTATGTTGATTATTACTCAAATATTATAAAAGAGGCCGGCGCTGATGTTGAAATCATTTTTGCTAACCAGCCTAAGACAATCCTTGATTATACAGATTGCGTTATTACATGTGACATTCATACACGTGTAAGAACCAAGAGAATTCTTAAAGAGAACGGTGCTAAGACAGTACTTGGTCTTGATGATATTCTTACTTCTTCCGTTAATGGTAGCGGATACAATGAGAAGTATGGTCTTCTTGGTTCAAACAAGTCAACAGAAGACAGAGTTAAGCTTTTCCCTCGTGCTTGTCAGGGGCTTGTTGAGGATATTCAGAAGGAAATCCTTAAGCTTACAGGAAAGCATGTAGAGGTTATGGTATATGGCGATGGTGCCTTCAAGGATCCTAAGGGTAAGATTTGGGAGCTTGCAGATCCTGTTGTATCACCTGCATTTACAGAAGGTCTTATCGGAACTCCTAACGAGCTTAAGCTTAAATATCTTGCAGATAATGATTTTAAGAATCTTAATGGTGAAGAGCTTAAGGAAGCAATCAGCAAGAGTATTAAGGAGAAGGATAACAACCTTGTAGGAAACATGGCTTCACAGGGAACAACCCCCAGACAGCTTACAGATTTAATTGGTTCACTCTGTGACCTTACAAGCGGTTCGGGAGATAAAGGTACTCCGTTTATTCTTATTCAGGGTTACTTTGATAACTTTACAGACTAGGAAGAGAGGTATATAGAATGGTATTATTTGTAGGAATCGTGTTTGTAGCTATTATTGCAGCAGTAGTTGTTGCGGCTGTTACATCTGTTATTTCGGCAGTTGTTGGAAGTGAAGAGGATTTCGAAGATTAATTGTCATTTTTATATTTATCAGCAAAGATGGATGGATTCATTTGAATCCATCCATTTTTTGTATGATAAGGCGTCAAGGTATTGAACCTGCACAAATATCCATCTGCATCTTAGCAATCTGTCATAGGTTAATCTCAGGGGTGATTGAATTCTGACTGAGAATGAATTGTTACTTGGCTTACGTGACATTTAGAGAGAGGCGTCTATGTTGTCGGTTAGTAATGAAGATATAACATTCCCACGGAATTATCATAAATACATTCGTAGTCAGCCTCTATTATGTCGTTAAATTCAGGTAGAAAATTAGGAAGGTTATGGGATACAAGCATCCATTTTGGAGGAGTCTGTTTAAAGTATTGTTTTAATTCTGTATCTATTGAAGGATCCAGTGAAATAAAATACTGCAGATTAACCTGATAAGGATTACATGGAAGAATACCTGTTGCTTCATACCATTTCATATCAATATCAAAGGAAAAAACACTGTTTCTTTCATTCATGGGAATAAGAGCTGCAATATCAAGAGAATCCTGCCAGTATTCCTGTTGATAGCTGTCGTCATTTCTGTTAATCAGATTGTTGTTTACTATATTAATACTGTCGGGAAGATAGGTATATAGAAGAACTCCCAGCAATAAAAGACAGATGCCCTCATAAATGTTATTAAATAATGCAAGTGGGTTATATAAATACATAAGCATAATAAGGCCTAAAATTATGCAAGGATATGTTGTCATGTAGTAATAGATGAAGCTTCCGCCAAGATGAAGAAGAATGTAGGATACTATTCCCTGACATATCAGAACAAGACTTATTTCAACAGGTAGCGTATACGTCTTCTTGGTTAAGGAATCCTTGGAAGCATTTTTATGATTTTGAATTTTTAATAATAAGCTTGATATACAGGGCATATGAAAAAGACCCACAAATACAGAGAATTCGCAGCCTAAAAGTCTAAGCTCATTGCTTAGTGTAAATACCGAGTTTACATCCTTTGATCGTTTGAAGCCTATAATAAACACACAATAAAGCATTCTTAACAATGCTTTGTTACAATAGAAGTACAGAGCTATGGGAATAAATATTATTAAAAATCCCAGAATAAAATATAGACAGTAATAGAAAATCCCTTTGGATTGTTTATTTATCAGAAGAACAATTACTGTTGCAATGACAATACCTATTATAGGTGCTGCTGCTGTGATTTTGCTAAACATAATCAGCGAAAAACAGATTCCTGTAATTAACGGAATTTTGTGGGGCAGTGGTTCTGTTGAGTGATGTTTATATTGCTTAAGGGTTAGGAACAAAACAAGAAGATTTAAGGGCAGTGCAAATTCCTCAAGGCAGTTACCACCCCACAGAACAGACAGGTGAAGAATTAGTACAATGAATATAACTGCAATTGATTTGGCTTTGCCGATAAATAGTCGTGCTGTTTCGTATATTAGAATTAATGAAGCAGAGAGGAAGGGAATCTGAATAATATATATTCCCCACTTGCCGTTGTGAATAAGCTGACCTAAAGCTTCTATAAAGAAAAATACAGGCCCCTTTAAATCAAAGAAATCCCTGTATGGAACAAAGCCTTTGGTGATGCTGCGTCCTGCCATGGAAAAAAAGGAGGCGTCGCATCCAAGCCAATGTTTATAAAACGGACTTGTCCACATGGAGAAGAACAAAAGAAACAGGGCGGATACTATTATTAAAACAGAGTGAATAATATATGCTTCAATTTTGGGGGATAAATTGTCTTGACTGTTGATTTTCATTATAAAACCTCATTGTATATAATGGGTTTATTGTAGCATGTTTTGAACTGATGTAGCGAAAAATTAGTTGCAATTCTTTACACTTACGGATTGCGCCGTCAAATACGCAGGGAGCATATGGAAGTAGAGAGGTACATTTACCTGAAAATGGGATTGTGATACACTGTAACTGGTCAAGGTATGAACAGTAACAAAAGATATTTACTCAATTATTAGAGGGATGACTATATGAATATTTATTTGACCCGTCATGGGCAGACTGATGAAAATAAAGGAAAATTAATGCAGGGAAGACGTGACATTCCCTTGAACGATACCGGTAGAAATCAGGCTAAAGAAGCAGCATTAAAGCTTGGACATATTGATTTTGATGCAGTATATGCCAGTACTCTTGACAGGGCAGTGGAAACTGCGTCTATTATTAGTGCTCTGCCTAGGGATAGGATTATACAGGATGAAAGAATTATAGAAACTGATTTTGGAGTATATGAGGGAATGGGATATTACAGTATGGGTGTGAAAATGTCCCTTTATTGGATGCTGCCCGAAATATTTAAAGCACCAAAGTCAGTAGAAAGTATTGAATCCATGGTAGACAGAAGCAGAGCCTTTATTGATGATTTGAAGAAAAAGGATTACGAGAATGTTCTTATAGTATGTCACGGTGGAATAATAAGGGCATTAAGAGGCTGTCTTGAGGAAAGAAAAAATGGAATAATATGGCGCCCGAAACCAAAGAATTGTGAAATAAAAAAGTATGTAATTACCAAGTAAAATATATCTCGTTCAGGGTTCAATCTTTGACCGGGAGTAGTCTTTTGAGGATGGCAGAAAAGCGCATAGGAAGAATTAGTCACCGACTTCAAAATGAAGGGTTACGAAAGATAACAGTGTGATTTATTCCCTTCACAAAAATTTAACAATTAGTTAAAACCATGGATTTTAGGGGATTTGTCCACATAGGGTGTACTGCATTATGGGTAAAAAAGTTGACAAAAATAAAGGGTGATGATATATTGGGAAACATGTTTTTAACAATTTTGTAATATTTAGATTGACTCAGAGAAGAATTTTAACTAATTATACTTTATAAACGATATCATTTATGGATAGAACTGATACCATAGTATGAGATTAAATGGAGGATTTATGAAGAAAAATGTAATCAGAGTTGTGGCCATGGGTCTAGCGACTGCAACGATTATTACCGGCTATCCCGCTGTTACTGTTTCAGCGGTAACTGCTTCTTCTATATTACCAACCGAAGGAAGTATTTTAGCTACAGGAGAGGGAGTTTCCCTTCAGGATATAAAGGCTGAGCGTGCAAGAAATGCCGCTCGTGCCCGTGCGGTTACTACGCATGTTACTGTAAATGAGCTGGATGAGGCTGATGTAAGAAGTCTTACAGCCAGCACAAGTGATAATTTAGATGTTTCAATTAAAGCTGAAACACCTGCTTCCAAAGCAGTTCACGGAGCAGAGACAGTTAATGGAACAAGCGTTGTTGGAAGCGCTGCGGTTGCCGCTTCAATGACAGTATCTGAAATGGAAGAAGAGGATTTGCTGTTGATTCAGTCAGATGAAGCGAACTCGGCAAATGGAAGTGTTTCGGATAATTCTGTATCAGGCAATTCAGTGTCTGAGAATATTGTTAATAATGAGGATCCATCCAAGGGTCCTTCCATAGAGGTATCCATTGCCGGAGAAGGTGTGGCAGAGGGTGAACAGGATTTATCACGTATGGTTATTGCACAGGTTTCTTATTATGTGAATGTTCGTGATATTCCCAGTGAAGATGGAGAAGTAGTAGGTAAGCTCTATAATAATTCGGCCGGTGAGTGGCTTGATAAAGAGGGCGACTGGTATAAGATTAAGTCAGGAAATGTTACAGGTTATGTTAAGGGTGAGTTTGTAGTAAGCGGTCAGGCTGCTGTAGAGCTTGCTGAGAAGGTAGGCGAACGTGTAGCAATTGTTAATACAACTACTCTTAAGGTAAGAGAGGAAGCCAGTACAGATGCAGCGGTTCTCGGTCTTGTTCCTATGGAGGACAGACTTACCGTAGTAGAAGAGACTGAGGAATGGGTTAAGGTATCCATCGAGGAAGGTGATGGATGGGTATCCAAGGAATTTGTAGCTGTGTCAACAGAATTTCCTAAGGCAGAATCCAAGGCAGAGGAAGAAGCCAGACTTCGTAAGGAAGAGGAAGCTCGTAAGAAGGCTAATGCGGCAGCAGCGGCAGCGGCTAAGAAGTCAGGTAAATCCGGTAAGTCAGGTAAGAAGAGCTCCGGTGGCGGAAGCTATGCAGCTTCGGGAAGTGGTGCAGGTTCATCGGTTGCCGGTTATGCACTTCAGTTTGTGGGTAATCCTTATGTATATGGCGGAAGTAGTTTGACAGGTGGTACTGACTGTTCAGGCTTCGTAATGAGTGTATATAGAAATTATGGTGTATCATTACCTCATTCATCAGGAGCACTTAGAAGCTGTGGTTACAGCGTAGGCGGAATTGGCAATGCACAGGCCGGTGATATTGTATGTTACTCAGGTCACGTAGGAATTTATATTGGCGGCGGTCAGATAGTTCATGCCAGTACAGCGGCTACAGGTATTAAGGTTTCAAGTGCAAGCTACAGAAATGTTCTTGATGTCAGAAGAATATTCTAATCGTAAGTTATTACATATTTGTTTTCATATATTCTCTTAGACAAAGGCGTCCGTTATCGGGCGTCTTTGTTGCGTACGTAGGGTAAAGTTTTTGTAGGAAAATTAAAAAGACATAAAGAAAGCACCGAGATCCTGTGTTAGGATTAAGGTGACGAAACCAAATATCCAAAGGAGGGTGCTTTCATGATTAATAGTATACAACAGTTTCAGGTGGAT
>JAZQOI010000019.1:0-13020 GCA_045627745.1 Lachnospiraceae bacterium
GTGAAGCAACAGGGATGAGTTCAGCGACTTTTTCTAAATACAGAGAGCGTTTAATTAATAAAGGATTAATATCAGCTAATCAACATGGATATATTGAATTAGCGTTACCTAGATTTAGAAAGATTTGCGAATATTATAATAGTATGCAATTATAGAAAAAACAAAAAACGAGTCGAATTATAGTTGTGGTAATTCGATTGGTAATTTTAAATGAACGGTGCGCAGGAATGGAGCATAAATACTGCATCATAGAGCAAATGTATAGAGTCTCTGACTCCGTCATTTCAAGGTTAGAATCCTTGTAGCGCTGCTTAAGTAAAGTCTGGATTCATACGAATCTAGTACATCGTTTTTAAATTAACCACACCATATTACTTGTCTGTTTTCGCGATAGCACAGATTCAAAAAGCCTCAGCGTAGCACCACTACACCTACGTTTTTTGAACTGCACTCTCACAAAAACATTCTGCGTAAATGGTATAGTTATTTAGAAAACGATGTACTAGGCTTTTTTTATCTCAAACTGATCGATTATTCCGTTGATTGTTTTATATAAATGTGGTTTTAACACATCTATGCTGACCGGATGTTCGTAGAGAATGGCAGAATAAATGCTGCTTCCCACCAATTCATTTATCATATACATCATTAGCTTGGGTTCGCTGACATTATCACCTATATCTTCTAACAAATTTTCTGTTATTTCGTGAATTGGTTCGTCATTACCAAATGGATTATTTTCCATAGCATATCCTGTAAAGCCCAGTCCCAGATTTTTGGAAATAAACATAAGTAGAAGCTTATCATTGGTTAAGACATCAATTATATCGTCGATTACAAACAATAATTTTTCACGATATCCTATAATATTTGCTTGGTTCATACGTGCGTAGGCTTCATCAAAAAGCTGTGTAGCTCTGTGAAGCACAAGCTTGTTGTTGATATCATACTTGTCCTTGAAATACAGGTAAAAGGTGCCTTTTGCTACATTTGCCTGTTCCACAATATCTGAAATTGACGTGTTATGCAATCCCTTAGTGGTAAACAGGTTAAATGCTGTATTTAAGAGTGATTCTCGCTTTTGCAGTTTGTTTTCTTCTGCCTTGCCCATAATATCCTCCTAATAATAAATCATAATAACATTTTACATTGAAATTATAAAAAATCAAATAGGTGCGAATAGGTGTGTTTGAAAAAATGAATTATGAGAATTGTGAAAGGGATATTGAATTATGTAGAATTATGAAATACAATCGAATGCATGAGCATTAGTATTATGTTTGAGGAGCAGCGGTTATGAATACAGAATACATTGAGCTGGGTGAAAATAATCTTGATTTTACGGCAATTAGCAGAGCCGGAGAGATTATAAAAAAAGGTGGACTTGTAGCATTTCCTACAGAAACAGTATATGGACTGGGGGGAGATGCCCTGAATCCTGAATCGTCAAAAAAAATATATGCTGCAAAAGGCCGACCTTCGGATAATCCATTGATTGTACATATCTGCTGCATGGAGGATTTGGAAAAAATTGTAAAAGAGATACCCAAAGAGGCAAAAATCCTGGCTGATAAATATTGGCCGGGCCCATTGACAATGATTTTTAAGAAGAATGATTGTGTTCCTTTGGAAACAACAGGAGGTCTTGATACTGTTGCTGTAAGATTTCCCAGTAACATAATTGCAAGGGAATTTATTAGAGCGTCAGGTGGATATGTTGCGGCTCCCAGTGCTAATCTATCAGGAAGACCTAGTCCCACTGAGGCTAAATATGTTTTGGAGGATATGGATGGTCGGATTGAGATGATAATTGATGGCGGTGCATCGGTTATTGGTCTTGAATCCACTATTGTTGATATGACTGTTGATGTTCCCATGGTACTTAGACCGGGGTATATTTCAGGGGACATGGTTAAGGATACTCTCAATAAGGTTGCTTATGACCCGGCGGTATTTGGTGAGGTAACACAGGGGCTTAAGCCCAGAGCTCCCGGTATGAAATACCGTCATTATGCGCCGAAGGGGCAGCTTACAATAGTGAGCGGTAGCATGGAAAATGTTACTAAATATATGAAAGAAGCTCTTGAGGATAATTTAAGACAGGGCAAACGCGTTGGGATAATAGCTACGAAAGATGCCGGCAATATTTATTCTAATGCCACCTGTGTATTTGATATGGGTGACAGAAATGATGAAGAAACTATTGCTCATCGATTATATACTGTTTTGCGTAGGTGTGATGATGAAAACATTGATGTGATTTTTTCAGAGGAATTTGATACGCCTAAAATGGGACAGGCTATTATGAACAGACTGATTAAGGCAGCGGGGCATAATATTGTAAGAGTGTAATTAGATTTTAATGTTCAGAACCCGGCCGGTAACAGAGAATAATATTGTTTTTTTGCGGCCGAAACAGCGATTGCTTTGGTTTGCCACTGAATAGTAACATTTGAGGTATAGCTCATTAGTACCTTCTTGTGATATGATGTAAGGGTCAGACATGTTTAAAACATATTGTTGGAGAGGAGATTGTATTAAGATGAAAATAGCAGTTGGATGTGATCACGGAGCTTTTGATTTGAAATTATGTATTATAGAGCATTTGAAGGAAATGGGGCATGAGGTTATTGATAAGGGATGTTATGAACCTAAGTCCTGCGATTATCCGGAAATTGGTCGTGCTGTTGCAAAGGCTGTTGCCGGTGGAGAGTGCGAGAAGGGAATTGTAATGTGTACCACAGGTATTGGCATTTCCATTGCAGCCAACAAAGTCAAGGGCATAAGAGCTGCTTTGTGTAATGATTGTACTACTGCCAGACTTACAAGAATGCACAATGATGCCAATGTGCTTGCTCTTGGAGGCGGAATTATCGGTCGGAATCTTGCTCTTGATATTGTTGATATTTTCTTTACAACCGAGTTTTCCAACGAAGAAAAGCATGTAAGAAGAATAGGTAAGCTTGAAGAATAGAATAAGGAAGGATTAATCCACATCATTTATTGGTGTGGATTTATTTTTTTGTTATTTGCAGAAAGACGATATTGTGATATACTTTATTTTGTGTGACCATATATTGTAGTAGTTGCTATTTTGTTACAGTTCAGTGGTAGGTTAAGAACTTGCTGATGCGGTCGTAGGAACATGATTTTGCTCTGTTATCGGTCAGGAATTGAACAGTAACGCCTTCCTTTTACACAATTTATTGCATGGCACACTGACACATCAGATATTAGTCTGCTGTATTTATACATCGTGTCACGAGCGTATGTACATATTGGGAGAGGGTTATGAGCGATAAGAGAAGTGATTATATTACCTGGGATGAGTATTTTATGGGAGTTGCCAAGCTTTCGGGACTTCGTTCCAAGGATCCTAATACACAGGTTGGTGCCTGCATTGTCAGTCAGGATAACAAGATTCTTTCCATGGGATATAATGGATTTCCCAAGGGTTGTTCTGATGATGATTTTCCATGGGCAAGGGAAGGGGAATCCCTTGATACCAAGTATTTATATGTTACACATAGCGAATTGAATGCGATTCTTAATTTTAGGGGTGGAACTCTTGAGGGAGCGAAGCTCTATGTCACGTTATTTCCATGTAATGAATGTGCAAAGGCAATTATTCAGTCGGGTATTAAGACTGTTGTTTATGATTGCAATAAATATGAGAATGAACCCAGTTGTATTGCGTCAAGGAAGATGTTTGACGCGGCAGGGGTAAGATATTATAAATATGATAATTCAGGAAGAAAGGTAGAGCTTACACTGTGAGAATCAGACGATTTACAAAAAAGTGCATATGTTTTGTTCTGATTCTTATTATGTGCGTGGAGCTTACACCGGTGAACGTGTGGGCTGAAACAACCTCAGAAAAAATCAAAAAGGCTGAGGAGCTTAAGAAAAAGACAGAGGCTCAGAAAAAGGCTGTAGAAAAGAAGAAGGAAAATCTTAAGGATACCAAGCAACAGCTTCAGGATTATCTTTCAAGCTTGAATGATGAACTGACACAGATAAGTGATAACCTTGAAAAGATAGAAACGCGAATTTCTCAAAAAGAGGAGGAAATATCAGCTACTCAGGAAGAAGTCGACGTTGCCAGGGCTGAGGAAAAGAAGCAGTATGACCTTATGAAAATACATTTAAGATGTGTATATGAGAAGGGGAATCCTACTTTGTTTGAAACCTTTATTAATACATCCGCATATGCTGATTTTCTTAATAAAGCAGAGTACGTAGGGAAGCTTGAAGCCTATGACCAGAAGATGTTTGAGGTCTTGGTTGAACAACGTAAGGCGGTAGAGGAAAAGGAAAAGATTCTTCAGAACGAGGTGGAACAGCTTAACGAACTGTTAGGTGATGCTCAGGCAGAGAAGAATCGAGTGTCCACTCTTGTTAATTCTACATCAGGTACAATTGCTGAGACCTCTGACGCTATAACTGCTGCAGAATTGGAAGAAAAGGCATACGCCTCTGAGATTAAAGACCAGGAAAACAGTCTTTCCTCCCTGAAAAAGCAGTTACAGGAAGAACAGGCAATTGCTGCCAAGGCTAAGAAAATGTCGTGGAGTACAGCAGGCGATCTTAATTTTGCAGATGGTGACAGAGATTTGCTTGCGTGCCTTATTTATTGTGAAGCAGGTGGAGAATCCTACACAGGACAGGTGGCTGTTGGTGCTGTAGTAATAAATAGAATGAGAAGTGCTGCGTTTCCTAATACTATGGTTGGTGTTATATACCAGAAGAAGCAGTTCTCGCCGGTTGCAAGCGGACGTTTGGCAACCAGAATTTCTCTGGGTGCCAATGATTCCTGCTATAGAGCTGCAGATGAAGCAATGGCCGGCGTTTCACCGGTTGGCAACTGTCTTTTCTTCAGAACGGTAATACCTGAAATTAATGGTCAGATTATTGGTGGTCATGTGTTCTATTGATTGATTTTCAAAGAGGTGCTGCTATGGCTGTTATGTATAGAAAGAGATTAATTCCCAAGGAATGTGTTCTTCTTAAGGATGATATTGTCATGCATCAGGATGACAGGAAGATAATTACCAAATGGAATACCCTGAAGCCTAAAAAGAATCTTCATCACGGGTATTCTGTATACTATCTTGATGAGGGAATAAAAGTCAGTAAGTTTTTAAGAGAGGATGGAAGTCTTCTTTATTGGTACTGCGATATTATAAGCACCGATTATGACAGTACAACGGATACGTATGTTTTTACGGATTTGTTGGCTGATGTGATTGTTTATCCTGATGGAACAGTCAGAATAGTTGATCTTGAAGAAGTGGCAGAGGTTATTAAACAGGATGAGATTTCCAAGGAAGAAATTGCAAGCCTTTGCATTTCCTTAGATAAGCTGCTTAAGGTTATTTATAATGATGATTTTGACAGCCTGATTAAAGACATAAAAGATTTTACGTGATGGTCGTCAAAGGTTTTACTTTTTGTTAAAAAATGTTATAATGAACGGGTGCGTCACTATACATAAATCAATTCAATTATGAGGAAATAAATGTGAAATATAATAAGGAAGTGTACCGCTCTTACACGCTTATATTACAATTTGGAATCAATATGCTGGTCCCGATTTTTTTGTGCGTGTTTGTGGGAATTTGGTTAGATAAGTTGTTTAACACATCCTTTCTTGTAATTATATTTTTTTTCCTGGGAGCAGCTGCAGGTGCTAGGAACGTTTTTATTTTTGCTAAGCAGATTTACAGCAAACCACCTGTACATGATGATATAACTGTTAAGACACCAAAACATAAGACGAACAGGAAGGATGGAAATGGATCTTCTTAAATACAATACAACACTTAAAGAGCTTATGCTTGGTGAGCTGTGTATCGGTGCTTTGTGGCAGATAATTCTTCTTATATTTTTTGAACGTCATTTATATAACGGTCTTGGGTTATGGATTGGCGTAGTGCTGGGGCTGTACATGGCTTACAGTATGGCTGATTCTATAGAAATTGCAGTTGATTTTGATGAGAAGGGCTCACAGAAGTTTCTTAGGAAAAAGTCAGTTTTTAGGTATGTGGTTGTATGCGCGGTTGTTGCTGTTATGGGAATTACCGACAGTGCTAATGCATTAACCTGTATGGCAGGTGTTTTGGGGCTTAAGATAAGTGCTTATCTTCAGCCGTTTACACATAAATTATTACATCCCAATGAGAAAAAACCGGATTATTCTTATATGGATAATGAATACACCAGAGAAGGAATTGACGTGTATTATGTCAAAGATGGTGATTCTTATAAACCGATTCCGGTAGAAAAAAACAAAGAAGGAGGTGAAGAGGTAAATGAATAGCTCCGCAGTATTATTGTCCGGTGAAGTGGATTTCATGATTAAGGGTATTTTTAAGTACAATCTGTTTGGGCAGGAAGTATGGATTACCACTACTCATGTCTGCATAGTGATAGTAATGCTTATTCTTGTTGTTTTTGCGTTGTTCGCCAATAGGGCTGTCAAAAAGTCAGTGGAGAATGAAGCACCCGGAACGTTCTTGAATATTGTGGAATTGTTGGTTGAGTTCCTTGATGGAATCGTCAATAACACAATGGGTAAGAGCGCTGCTAAGTTCATTAATTACATTTGTACTTTGTTTATGTTTATTATGCTTAGTAATATTTCGGGTTTGTTGGGTCTTCGTCCACCTACAGCCGATTATGGTGTGACTTTCCCGCTTGGTGTAATTACCTTCTGCTTGATAACCTTTAACAAATTCAAGCATCAGAAGGTCAGTGGCGTTATCAAGGGTTTGTGTGATCCCTGGGTATTCTGGATTCCAATTAACCTTATTGGTGACTTTGCAGTTCCGATTTCTTTGTCCTTGCGTTTGTTCGCCAATGTCCTGTCGGGAACTGTTATGATGGCGCTGTATTATGGTTTGTTACCTGTCTTCGTAAAGGTAGGTATCCCTTCAGTACTTCATATTTATTTTGACCTGTTCTCAGGTGCTATTCAGACATACGTATTCTGTATGCTGACTATGACATATGTTGCCGATGCAATTGGTGACAATTAATCAGTTAGTAATTTTATTAATATAATATTTAAGGAGGATTTTATCATGAATATTTCAGGAGAAGAGTTTATTTTAGGATGTTCTGCTATCGGTGCAGGTCTTGCACTTATAGCCGGTATCGGACCCGGTGTAGGCCAGGGTATTGCAGCAGGTCATGCCGCTTCAGCAGTTGGTCGTAATCCCGGTGCTAAGTCAGATATTACATCTACAATGCTTCTTGGACAGGCTGTTGCAGAAACAACAGGTCTTTACGGTTTGCTTATCGGTATGCTGTTATTATTTGTTAAGCCTCTTATTAAGTAGATTACAAAGAATAATCGAAAGGAGGCAAATACTTGAAACCAGTAATTGACACTGTATTACTCAGTAATACAGAGACTATGGAGAGATTATTCGATCTTGATTTTCAATTGATACATGATGCGCTTTTCTCTGCAATTGCTGTATTTATACTGTTTATTTTACTTTCATACCTTCTTTTTAATCCTGTTCGTGACATGCTTAAGAAGCGTCAGGAGAAGATTCAGGACGATATTGATTCTGCCAAGAAGGACAAGGAAGACGCAAGTGTTCTTAAGGAACAGTATGAAGAAAAGCTTAAGAATGTTAATCAGGAATCTGAAGAAATCCTTTCTCAGGCAAGAAAGAGAGCTCAGACCAATGAGAATAATATTATTGCCGAAGCCAAGGAAGAAGCTGCAAGAATTATTGATAAGGCAGTGAAAGAGGCTGAACTTGAGAAGGAGAAGGCTAAAGATGATATCAAGAAGGAAATGGTAGAAATTGCATCTTTAATGGCTAACAAAGTCATTTCCGGCAAGATGGATACATCTGTTCAGGACGCTCTCGTAGAAGAGACGCTTAAAGAAGTAGGTGATGCGACGTGGCTAAGCTAGTATCAAAAACCTATGGTGATGCCCTTTTTGAAACAGGCGTCGAAATGAATACAATTGATTCATTATACAAGGAGGTTCTTAGTCTTGAGGATATTCTTAAGGAAAATCCTGATTTTTCAAGTCTTATGAACCATCCTAAGATTCTTAAGGAAGAAAAGGAAGAGATTATGGAGTCTGTGTTTAAGGGCAGACTTAGTGACGAACTTACGGGCTTCCTTAAAATCATAGTTGCCAACAAGCGTTATTCTGATATTGATGCTATTCTTGATTATTTTCTTAAGAAAGTTAAGGAGTATAAGAATATAGGTGTTGCCTATGTAACTACTCCCCTTGAATTGAGTGACAAGCAGAAAAAGGCTGTGGAAGATAAGCTACTTGCAACTACCAAATATGTTTCTATGGAAATGAATTATGCTATTGATGAGTCTCTTATCGGTGGAATGATTATTCGTATTGGAGACAGGGTAGTGGATTCCAGCATTAAAACAAAGCTTGCTCAGATGGAATATGAATTGAAGAATATTCAGCTTAAGAATGCAATTTAATCGAAATATTTAAGAAAGGTGCGTATAGATCCATGAATTTAAGACCAGAAGAAATCAGTTCTGTAATTAAGGATCAGATTAAGAGATATGCCAAGGAACTTGAGGTATCTGAAGTAGGTACAGTTATTCAGGTTGCTGATGGTATCGCACGTGTTCACGGACTTGAGAATGCTATGATGAACGAACTTCTTGAGTTTCCCGGTGGTGTATATGGTATGGTACTTAACCTTGAAGAGGATAATGTTGGTGCTGTATTGCTTGGTGCTGACAAGAATATCAACGAGGGTGATACCGTTAAAACAACCGGACGAGTTGTTGAGGTTCCTGTTGGAGATGCAATGCTCGGACGTGTAGTTAATGCTCTTGGTCAGCCTATTGATGGCAAGGGTCCTATTCAGACAGACAAATATCGTCAGATTGAACGTGTTGCTTCAGGTGTTATTACCAGAAAGTCAGTAGATACCCCTCTTCAGACAGGTATTAAGGCTATTGACTCAATGGTTCCCATCGGAAGAGGACAGCGTGAGTTGATTATCGGCGACAGACAGACCGGAAAGACTGCTATTGCCATTGATACAATCATTAACCAGAAGGGTCAGAATGTTAAATGTATTTATGTTGCAATAGGTCAGAAGGCTTCTACTGTTGCTTCAATTGTTAAGACATTAGAAGAGTACGGTGCAATGGCTTATACAACTGTTGTTGCTGCTACTGCCAGCGAGATGGCTCCACTTCAGTATATAGCTCCTTATTCAGGATGCGCTATCGGCGAGGAATGGATGGAGAACGGAGAGGATGTACTTGTTATATATGATGATTTAAGTAAGCATGCTACGGCATACCGTACACTTTCATTGCTTCTTCGTCGTCCACCAGGTCGTGAGGCATATCCCGGAGACGTATTCTACCTGCACTCAAGACTTCTTGAGCGTGCTGCCAGAATGAGCGATGAGTACGGTGGAGGTTCACTTACTGCTCTTCCTATTATTGAAACACAGGCAGGTGACGTTTCTGCGTATATTCCTACCAATGTTATTTCTATTACAGACGGACAGATTTACCTTGAAACAGAAATGTTTAATTCAGGCTTCAGACCGGCCGTTAATGCAGGTCTTTCAGTATCACGAGTAGGTGGTGCTGCTCAGATTAAGGCTATGAAGAAGATTGCAGCTCCTATTCGTACAGAACTTGCTCAGTACCGTGAGCTTGCTGCATTTGCACAGTTTGGTTCTGAGCTTGATGCAGATACAAAGGAAAAGCTTGCACAAGGTGAGCGTATCAAAGAAATTCTTAAGCAACCTCAGTATCAGCCCATGCCGGTTGAATATCAGGTTATTATCATTTATGTAGTTACTAACAAGTATCTTCTTGATGTACCTGTTGCAAAGATTGTTGATTTTGAGAAGGAATTCTTTGAGTATTTAAGAACTAATTGTCCTGAAGTACCACAGTCCATTAAGGATTCTAAGGTAATTTCAGAGGATACAGAGAGTAAGCTTAAGAAAGCTATCGAAGACTTTAAGGCAGATTTTTTGAAATAATAGCGGAAAGGTTATAGGTGATTGTTTATGGCCTCAATGAGAGATATCAAAAGGCGTAAAACCAGTATTCAGAGTACACAACAGATTACCAAAGCCATGAAGCTTGTATCTACCGTTAAGCTGCAGAGAGCTAAGACGAGAGCTGAACGCTCCAAAGCTTATTTTGATTGCATGTATGAAACTGTAACAAGCATGCTTAAGCGTACGGGATTTATCAATCATCCCTACCTTAACCCGAGTGAATCCACTAAGAAGGCTGTTATTGTAATTACTTCCAACAGAGGTCTTGCAGGTGGATACAATTCCAATATAGTAAAGTTAATAACAGGAACTGATTGGGATAAGAAAGATACATACATTTATGCAATCGGCAAGAAGGGTCGTGATACCCTTAAACGTCGTGGCTATATCATTAAGGAGGATTATTCCGAGGTGATTAATGAGCCTATTTATGCCGATGCTTGTGAGATTTGTGATAAGCTTCTTTCGGAATTTGCTGCAGGTGAGATTGGAGAAATCTGGCTTGCATATACAGGCTTTAAAAATACTGTAAGTCATATTCCCACATTGATGAAGCTTCTTCCTGTAAGCATTTCTGATGAAGAATTGGCTGGCAGTGAGGATACAGCTAAGGATGACAAGGTGCTTATGAATTATGAGCCCGAGGAGACCGAGGCTATGGATCTCATTATTCCTAAGTATGTAACGAGTCTTGTTTATGGTGCTTTAGTAGAATCAGTAGCCAGTGAAAACGGTGCACGTATGCAGGCAATGGATTCGGCTACAAGTAATGCCGAGGAGATGATTGGAACCTTGGAACTTCAGTACAACAGAGCTCGTCAGGGACATATCACTCAGGAACTTACAGAAATTATTGGCGGTGCAGATGCACTTAGTTCGTAAGGATTGGTTAATCTTAATAGTAATTATTTAGAAAAGGAGATATAACAGTGGCAGATAATAATGTAGGTAAAATTACCCAGATTATTGGTGCGGTTCTTGATGTTAAGTTTGTTTCGGGAAATCTTCCTGAGATTAACGAAGCTATTAAGGTCCCACTTGCTGATGATAAAGAACTTGTAGTAGAAGTTGCTCAGCATTTGGGTGATGATACAGTAAGATGTATTGCCATGGGTCCTACAGATGGTTTGGTAAGAGGAATGGATGCAGTTGCAACAGGAGCTCCTATTACTGTACCTGTAGGTGAGAATACATTGGGACGTATTTTCAATGTTTTAGGACAGCCCATTGATAATAAACCGACTCCACAGGGAGTGTCATTCTCCCCTATCCACAGAAAGGCGCCGGAATTTAAAGAGCAGTCTACCAATGCTGAACTTCTTGAGACAGGTATTAAGGTCGTTGACCTTCTCTGTCCTTATCAGAAGGGTGGTAAAATCGGTCTGTTTGGTGGTGCCGGAGTAGGTAAGACAGTACTTATTCAGGAACTTATTCGTAATATTGCAACAGAGCATGGTGGTTATTCTGTATTTACAGGTGTTGGTGAGAGAACCCGTGAGGGTAATGACCTTTACCATGAAATGCAGGAATCAGGAGTTATTGATAAAACAACAATGGTATTCGGTCAGATGAACGAGCCCCCCGGAGCAAGAATGAGAGTTGGTCTTGCAGGACTTACAATGGCTGAGTATTTCCGTGATAAGGGCGGTAAGGATGTGCTTCTTTTCATTGACAACATTTTCCGTTTTACTCAGGCGGGTTCAGAGGTTTCTGCTCTTCTTGGACGTATGCCTTCAGCCGTAGGTTATCAGCCTACACTTCAGACGGAGATGGGTGCTCTTCAGGAGAGAATTACATCTACCAAGAATGGTTCTATCACATCGGTTCAGGCTGTTTATGTGCCTGCTGATGACTTGACAGACCCTGCACCTGCTACAACCTTCGCTCATCTTGATGCAACAACAGTTCTTTCACGTTCTATTGTTGAGCTTGGTATTTATCCTGCTGTTGACCCTCTTGAGTCAACCTCAAGAATCCTCGATCCACGTATTGTAGGAGAAGATCACTATAAAGTTGCTCGTGGTGTTCAGGAGATTCTTCAGAAATATAAGGAATTGCAGGATATTATTGCTATCCTTGGTATGGATGAACTTTCAGAAGAAGACAAGGTTACTGTTTCTCGTGCAAGAAAGGTTCAGAGATTCCTTTCTCAGCCATTCTTCGTTGCAGGACAGTTTACCGGTCTTGAGGGACGTTATGTTCCAATCGCTGATACTGTACAGGGCTTCAAGGAGATTCTTGAAGGTAAGTACGATGATATTCCTGAAAGCTATTTCCTTAATGCAGGAAGCATAGATGATGTTCTTGCCAAGGTTAAAGAGAACAAGTAAGGAGTAGTATATGGCAGACGAGAGAGCATTCAGACTTAGAATTATAACGCCGGACAGAGTTTTCTATGAAAATGATGTAATTATGGTAGAGCTTCGTACTACAGAGGGTGAAATAGGTGTACTTAAAAAACATATTCCGCTTACTTCTGTAATTGCTCCCGGAGTTATTCGAATTAAGGAAAACGATACAGACGTTAAGATTGCTGCTCTTCACAGTGGATTCGTTGAAATACTGCAGGATGGAGTGACTATCCTTGCTGAAATTATAGAATGGCCGGAAGAGATTGATCTTAATCGAGCTGAGGAAGCAAAGATACGTGCAGAGAGAAGGTTGGCTGAAAAAGCCGATACTACCAATCTTAAGAGAGCCGAACTCGCATTACAAAGGTCTGTTGCGCGTATTGAAGCTGTTAAATAATGTGACATTTTATGCTAAATGTAATTTGTATTAAATTTTATTCAGAGCCCCTAAAATACTTTTTTAGGGGCTCTATTTATGTTAAAATAAAGTAAGCGGTAAATAAAAAGCGTCTAGCATCCTCCTTCCAGATTCTGTAGATTTAATTTATCTACATGATCGAAGGGAGTTTTTTATGGATTCAGAAGTAATGGAACAAAGGCTCAAACAGTGGTTACCTATTTTTGAGGCA
>JAZQOI010000020.1:0-5103 GCA_045627745.1 Lachnospiraceae bacterium
CAAGAAAGCAGTTATGCCAAAACATGTTCATAGAGCCGCCAAGACCAAAGACACCAGCTAAGACTGAAATGATTACAAGCCAATGCATAAATACCCCCGCATAGCAATAAGTTTAGAAAGTTCAGAAAATCTGCGACTTTCTAAACTTTTATAACTAAAGTACAGAAAGTCTTGAAGGAGGATGCTAGACGCTTTTTATTTACCGCTTACAAAATAAACACTGTTTATTAGAGAACAATGTTACATTGTTTTATATGGTTTTGTTTTAAAGGAGAGAGGATATGAAAAAGTATAGTAAAATAGTTATACCAATTTTGCTTTGTCTTGCAATGGTGGTTGAACCGGTATTGGGAAGTGTTAACTGTTATGCGGATGAGCTGACACTTGCAATGGAAGATGAAGAACTCAATGATGATTTAAGTGAGCTATATGAAGAGGATGGTTTTTTAGAGAAAGAAGCTTTGGCGGAAGAAGATATTTTCTTAGAGCAAGAAGTTTTAACGGAAGAAGATATTACTTCAGAAGAGGATATTCTTGATATTGTGGAAGCTTCTGACATTGATAACACTTCAGATATCATCGCTTCTGACAATGATATTTTGACAGAAGGTGAGAATGAAGCTGTTATTAGTGACAATAGCGTATCGGATAATCTTATATCAGATAATTGTCTGTCTGAGAATACTGTATCCGAGGATTTTATTTTGGTATCTGAGGATAGCATCTCTGAAAATGAACTTAATCCATTAGGTGCGCCGGAACTGATTCCGCCTGTTGGAACCTTTAAGCTTAAAAAGTCTAAAGATACAGTATCCATTCAAACAGGAAGTAAAACCTATAGCGTATATAACCAAATATCTTTTGGCTCATCAAAAGACAATACTTATTCTGCTAATTATATTAGTTGGAGTTCATCCAATACGGATGTTGCAACTGTAAATAAAAACGGTGTAGCAACCTGTAAAATGGCTGGTAAAGCTGTAATATCAGCTAAGGCAATTACAGCGTCAGGAAAAGATAAAACTCTTAAATTCACTATAACCGTAAAGCAGTTAGCTACAAGTATTAAGATTACTAATCCTATCAAAAACAACAAAGTAACTGTCAGGTCAGGAAAGAGTATTAAGCTTAACACATGCGTTTATCCTGAGAATACCTCTAATAAGGCAGTATCTTATTCAATTACATCACAAAGTCCCAAAGTAAAGGTTAGCTCTAAGGGTGTTGTTAGTGTTCCCAAGAATTATCAGGGAGACATTGCAATAAAGATAACCTCCAAGGATGGTGGTAATGCTTCAACAACTGTATATGTATACGCTTGTCCTGTTGGTTTTAAGAGCATTAAGGCGCAAAATAAGAGCGAGGTATTATTTACTAAGAACAACGGTTTTGGTTCACCTGTATCACGTACATTAACCTTTAATATAGCTTCCGACTATAATAACAGAGCAGGTGTTAATGCTGATTTGTTTGATTATACGGCTTATACTCTTAAGTCATCTAATGAGAGTGTTGTTAGTCTGTCGAATGTTAAGGCAACCAAAACTGCTATCTCCTGTACAATTAAAGCCGTTAAGGCAGGAACAGCAACCATTACCCTTGCTGCTACAGATGGAACCAAAAAGAAAGCCACCTGTAAGGTTACTGTAGCCAATCCGGCATCAAGTGTAACAATTAGCAGTCCTAAGAATATGTATGGATATATTTCTATTGGCAAGACCTACAGTCTAAAGGCATCTGTTGGAACTGATAACGGCAAGCTGTGGAAGAAGGGGGTTAACTGGAGTGTAGACGGTAATCCTACCGGAATTAAGGTATCAAAATCCGGCGTGGTTTCGGCAAGCAAAAAAGCATCACCCGGTACTATTAACGTGAGAGCCACAGCTAAGGATGGAAGTGGTGCATATAACACGTATAAGATTATAGTCGTACACGGCGCATCAAGCGTATATATGGTTGAGGGCTATGAACATATTATGGAAACCAATATTATTTGGTATAACAAGGCAGGTAAAACATTAAATTTAGGATGTTGCGGTAAAGTTGCTGGAAAGCATTATCAGATTATTACAGCAGGTATGATTGTTAAATCATCCAATCCTAAGATTGTTGATGTTTCGTATACGGGTAATGGAATGGCTACAGTAAAGTTTTTGAAAAAAGGAAGCTGTACTATAACCATTAAAGCAAAGGATGGCTCCGGCAAATCAAAGACGTACAAATTTGAATCGCGTTAATATATTTAAAGATGCCCCGAAGGTGTTGAACTTTCGGGGCTTTTATTATAAACTAAATTTTGTTCGATTTTTGGGAAATAATAAGATGAATTAATGTGAAAGATTAATTAAATGAAGAAGAAAATACTTAGACAGCTAATTAAAATATGTGTGTTCCTTGCCTGCTTCATACTTTCTATGGTTGTGGCTTCCAAAGTATTAAATAAGGGAACTACTGATATGACTCAGCAAATGAAGAAGGCATCACTGCCTGTGGTATATTCCGGAGTAAATGATGAGTATATTAATTGTATGCAGGGATATATTAATGATATGGAGGGAAATTATCTTCGTGGGCCGATTACTCCTATGTCTGCGGACAGAACCATACCGATTAAGATTAAGACCTTTGATACTGTTGTAACCAAGGTATCCTATGAGGTAAGAACTCTTGATATGGAACGACTTTTGGAGAATGTTGATTTGCCTTCCTTTGAATATAGTGATAATGAGATTTTAGCTACTGTTCCTGTTAAGGATTTAATCAAGGATGAAAAGGAATATATGCTGGTTATAAAGCTGGAGTTATCTGACGGACGAGTGGCAAGATATTACTGCAGATTTATTGATGAAGCAGAATTGTACCTAAATGACAAGATTTCTTTCGTGCGTGATTTTAGCCAGTCTACCTTCGATAAAGAAAAGGCTAAGGAAATAAATAAGTATATGGAATCTAATTCCGAAGGAGATAATACAAGCTTTAGCTATGTTAATATACATTCTAATTTTGAACAGCTTACCTGGGGAAATCTTAAACCTATGGTTGTAGGTGATAAGGAGCTTAAGATTCTTGATATTAGCAGTGATGACGGTTCTTTTTTGCTGGAATACAGTATTAAAGCTAAGGGTGAAGAATACAAGGTTAGAGAATATTTTTATATTATGCGTGGCAGTAAGAGAATGTATCTAATGGATTATGAGAGAACCATGGATCAGATATTCGATGATGACAATGTTGTTATTGCAAATGGCAAGGTATTTCATGGAATACTTAGTGAGGGAATTGAGAACCTTGAGAATGAAGATGCCACTGTATATTGCTTTGCTCAGGGTAACAGATTGTACAGTTATAATTCTAATTCCGGAACACTTGCCAGAATATATTCTGCCTGGGATAGAGATAATGACGATATAAGAACACGCAAAAACTCAGGAAATATCAGGATTCTTTCTGTAGATGAGACAGGTAATGTATATTTTGCTGTATACGGTTATATACCTCGAGGTAATCATGAAGGAGAGGTAGGAATACTCGTATACTATTATGATAGTGTATATAATACCATTGAAGAGCAGATGTTTGTTCCATATTACAAGTCCTATGAGATACTTAAGCATGATGTGGAGCAATTATGCTATATAAACCGACGTGGTACTCTGTATTTAATGTTTAACGGCACGATTTATGATATTAACATTGAATCCAAGCGGGCTGATATTATTGCAAGTGGTTTGAATGAAACACGTTTTGTGTCATCAGAAGACAACAGTATGATAGCGTGGCAGCCGGAGGAGGAATTGTATAAATACAAGACTCTTAAATATATGTCCCTTGATGCTATGAGTGCATCTGAGATTAAGGCAGATGATAGTCATATTCTGATACCACTTGGATTTTTTAACAAGGATTTTGTATACGGAACTGTTATGATGGATGATATTAGACTTGATTCAACAGGTCGAACTATTCTTCCAATGGATGCAATATATATTCAGAATCTTAGTGGTGATATCCTTAAACGATATAATTATGAGGGAATTTATGTTACGGATGGGGAGTTTAGGGATAATATGCTTAATCTTGAAAGAATGGCTATTGATTCTGAAACGGGAGTTTTTTATAAAATTAAAGATGACCAGATAATGAACAATGAAGATAAAGAACTTAATCAGAATGCATATAAGAGTGTAGTAACAGAGGATATGGAAACTACCTGGCAGACCGTTCTTAAGAATCCCCCTAAGGAGGATAAGGTTAATATTTTGACGCCTAAGGAAATAATATTTGAAGAAGATCGTGAATTTGCTCTTAATGTTAAGGATATCAGGGAAAGATATTATGTATATTCCAAGGGACAGGTTGTAGATATTTATACTGACGTAGCGGAGGCTGTATTTGAAGCCGGTGAATTATCCGGAATAGTAGTGAATAAAGAATGTAGCTATATATGGGAATTTAATAATACACCAACAAGAGCGTCAATTGAGGGTATAGAGCCTAAGAAGGTAGAAAAGCCTGAGGAGTATGCCGAGGCAAGTATTTCAAATGATAAGGCATTGCCATATAAAACAACCTTATCCTTGTGCCTTGAAGCAATGCTGGAAAATGCAGGAGTGTTTTTTGAAGAGGGCTTTTCAATTGCAAGCTCGGATTCTGCAATTTCTATTCTTGATAATTACATAGAGAAGGGTGAAGCATTGGAATTAACCGGATGTATGACTGACACAATGCTATATTATGTAGGAAAAGGCATTCCGGTAATGGCAATGGTAGATAATTCAAATGCAGTATTGATTGTAGGCTATGATTCTAAGAATATTTCGATATATGACCCGAGTATTGGACAGATATATTCAAAATCAACAAGGGAAGCAACTACAATGTTTTCAAACGGTGGTAACAGATTTGTTGCATATCATATAAATGATTAAAAAAACTGGCAGGAAAATTACCTGTCAGTTTTCACAGTGCGCCTAGCGGCGCACGTTTCTAACGGGTTAAAGTCCCGAATCCGCCCGGTAGTGGGAAGGATATAGCCGAAGGCAAGGGTGTTGAGGGCGACCTCGAATCTGAAGGAAGCTGGATGTGAGGAACATACTAACTCAC
>JAZQOI010000021.1:0-19766 GCA_045627745.1 Lachnospiraceae bacterium
AGAGCGGTCTATTGGAAACAATGGAAAAAGGTCAAGACGAAGTATCGAATGCTCAGGGCACTCAAACTAGAACACTGGAAAGCAATGGAACTTGCAATGAGTCGAAAGAAATATTGGCGTATGTCTATAGCCCTAGGCTCAATAATAACAAATAAAATAATAACCAAGCTAGGATACACATCCATGCTTGACTATTATCTAATAGTCTATGAAAACTAAGGAACCGCCTTGGTACGGAACCGTATGCCAGGTGGTGTGAGAGGTCGGCTAATCAACTAATGGTTAGCCTCCTACTCGATTATAACTGACAGGGAGAATAAAATGAGCGAGAAATATACCGAGAAGGATCTGGAAGGATTAAAAATTCCCAAACATGTTGCAATTATTCTTGACGGAAACGGAAGGTGGGCAAAGTCAAAGGGCATGCCTAGAAATTACGGTCATGTTCAAGGCGCTAAAACTGTTGAAGATATATGTGAAGTGGCATATGATCTGGGTATAGAATATTTGACTGTATATGCTTTTTCAACGGAGAATTGGTCAAGACCTGCTGAAGAGGTATCTGCACTTATGACACTTCTAAGAAATTATATGAAAACCTGTATTAAGCGGTCTAAGAAGAATAATATGTTTGTTCGTGTTATAGGTGATAAAACAAAGCTTGATGATGATATCAGAGAGAGCATAAGAACACTTGAAGAAGCAAGTAAGGATTATACAGGACTTCATTTTCAGGTTGCAATTAATTATGGAAGTCAGGATGAAATGTTAAGAGCAATGAACCAAATTAGGAAGGATATGTCTGATGGTGTCATTGATAATACGGAAATAACAAAGGAGCTTTTTGAGGAGTACCTTGATACTAAGGGAATCCCTGCGCCGGATTTACTTATAAGAACTAGTGGTGAACAACGCCTTTCTAATTTTCTGTTGTGGCAGCTTGCTTATTCTGAGTTCTATTTTACTGATATTCACTGGCCTGATTTCTCAAAGGAGGAGTTGATTAAGGCAATTATCAGCTACAATAAAAGGGATAGAAGATTCGGAGGCGTTAAGGAGGATAAATAATGTTTAGAACACGATTGTTAAGTGGTATTGTTCTTGTAATTATAATTGCGCTAATGAATGTAATTGGTGGTCCTTTTATGGATATAATTCTCTTGCTTGTTTCTTTACAGGGACTTAATGAATTCCTACGAGCTGTGAAGGTATCTGAGAATAAAAAAATCAATGGACTTGAAATTGTATCCTATGCAGGCTGTTTGATTTATTATGTTATTGGTTTTTTTACCCAGGAAAACACAATGATTAAGCTTATTTTCGTTATTGTGTGTGTGTTTGTAATGCTTCTTGCCGTTTATGTATTTACCTTTCCAAAGTTTGACGGGGACAAAATTATGAAGACATTTTTCGGCTTCTTCTATGTTCCTGTAATGCTGCAGTTTGTATTTCAAACCAGAGAATTAGAGGGTGGAGTATTTTATGTATGGCTTATTTATATATCTTCCTGGATGTGTGATACTTCCGCATATTGCGTAGGTAAGCTTCTCGGAAAACATAAGCTGGCTCCTGTATTAAGTCCCAAAAAGTCTGTAGAGGGTTCTGTTGGTGGTGTGATTGGTGCTACCTTGGTATCTGTATTATTTGCTTGGTTTTGTAACAGATATACATCCCTTGGAATAAATGCTACATTGATTTTTGCTATAATAGGATTTGTTGGTTCTTTGGTATCCCAGGTGGGGGATCTTACTGCTTCAGCATTTAAACGTAATAATGATATAAAGGATTATGGAAAAATTATTCCGGGACATGGTGGAATATTAGACAGATTTGACAGTGTTATTTTTACGGCACCGATGATATATTTTCTTATAGTTATTATGATGTAGCTGATTAATTTGAGCGCTATTATAGATAGTGTTTCATGGAGGTCATTATGAAAAAGAAGATTGTTGTTCTTGGATCTACGGGTTCCATTGGAACTCAGACTATGGATGTTATTAGAAATAACAGGGATGAGCTGGAATGTGTTGCTGTTGCAGCAGGAAGTAATATTACTCTTGTTGAGGAACAGATTAGAGAATTTGAACCTAAGGTAGCAGTGATTTTTAATGAAGATAAGGCAAAGGAATTAAAGGCTAAGGTGGCTGATTTGCCTGTTAAGGTATTGTCAGGAATGGAGGGAATGATTGAAGCAGCTACTCTCGATGAGGCTTCGATTGTTGTTACATCCATGGTTGGAATGATTGGTATTAGACCTACCATTGCTGCCATTGAAGCAGGTAAGGATATAGCTCTTGCCAATAAGGAAACTCTTGTTACTGCAGGACATATAATAATGCCTCTTGCAAAGAAGCATAATGTTTCGATTCTTCCGGTGGACAGTGAACACAGTGCTATTTTTCAATCTCTCAATGGAGAGTACAGAAAGAATGTGTCCAAAATTCTGTTAACTGCATCCGGTGGGCCCTTTAGAGGTAAGAAGCTTTCTGAACTTAAGAATATGAAGGTGGAGGATGCACTTAAGCATCCTAACTGGTCTATGGGACGCAAAATCACCATAGATTCTGCAAGTCTTGTGAATAAGGGACTTGAGGTTATGGAGGCAAAATGGCTTTTCGGTGTGGAGCTTAATGATATAGAGGTTGTAATTCATCCCCAGAGTATTATTCACTCCATGGTTGAGTATGTGGATGGTGCAATAATTGCACAGCTTGGGTCTCCGGATATGAAGCTTCCCATTCAGTATGCACTGTTTTATCCTGATAGGCGTTTCCTTGACACCAAAAGAGTCAACTTCTTTGATTTAAAAAGCATAACCTTTGAGAAACCTGATATTGATACCTTTAAAGGACTTAATCTTGCATACAGAGCAGCAGAAAAGGGCGGTAATTTTCCTACTGTATTTAATGCTGCTAACGAAAAAGCAGTAGGCCTGTTTTTGGATAGAAAAATAGGCTTCCTTGATATTTATGATATTATTGAGCAATGTCTCGATGAGCTTAAGTTTATTGATAATCCTTCACTGGAGGATATTCTCGATACGGAGCAGTTGGTTTACGAATATATTGAGAGCAGGTGGTAGTATGTCTATTGTTAGTTTAATATATACAATTTTGATTTTGTGTATTGTAGTTGTTGCCCATGAATTTGGTCACTATATTGTAGCCAAATCAAATGGTATTTATGTTAAGGAGTTTTGGGTGGGCTTTGGTCCTACTTTGGTTTCTTTTACAAAAAACGGAACCAAATTCTGTTTAAAGCCGATTCCCTTTGGCGGAGCTTGTGTTTTTGAGGATGATCCTGAGTGCGATGATCCGGATAAGCTTTTTAATAAATCAGGTGTTTTTGCACGTATAATGACAACCTTTGCAGGACCGTTATTTAATATTATTCTCGCTTTTGTGTTTTCTGTTCTTATTGTATCTTTGGTGCCGGAGGGCAATATAGTATCTACTGAAATAGTAGAGGTAGCTAAGGGGTCTGCGGCAGAAGAAGCAGGAATTGAGCCGGGAGATATTATTAAGAAATATAACAGTAAAAATGTAGGTATATCAACAGAGGTTGTTTTGTATACCATGACAAGTGACGGAGAACCGGTTAATGTGACTATAATAAGAGACGGTTCTGAAATGGTTAAGGTTATTTCTCCAAAGTATTCGGAGGAATATGGAAGATATATGTTTGGGGTTACCTTTGGAAAGAGTATAGACAGATCTTCTTCACTTAATGTTCTTAAGTACAGTGGTATATATGTGCGCTACAATTTACGAAATACCTTAGAGGGCTTAAAGACTCTCTTTACCGGAAAGTTTAGTATGGACAATGTGAGCGGACCCGTTGGAATGGCAGGAATGGTAAGTGATGTATATAATGAAGCCAAGCAGGAGGGAACCTCTATAGTGTTACTTAATATGTTAAATATTGCCCTTTTAATATCTGCCAGTCTTGGAATTATGAATCTGCTTCCGGTTCCCGCACTTGATGGGGGAAAGCTTATTTTATTGTTTGTTGAAGCTATTCGTCATAAGCAGATTAGTCAGGATAAGGAAACCATGATTAATTTTATCGGATTTGCATTACTTATGGTTTTGATGCTTGTTGTTTTATACAATGATGTTTTAAAGTTTTTTAAGTAATATCAATATAGGTTTTAGGAGCATACAGGTAAAAATGAGCGAAAAATTAACAGATATCAGAAACAAAAATATAGGAATTCTTATTCTGTTTGTAGTTTCGCTTATTTTATTACTTGTTACAGGAGATGCTGGCGCGTTTGATACACTAAGATGGATAATGAGTATTTTTCTTATTGCATTATTAATGCGCCCATTTGCTAATTTTTTTAAGCTTAAGACCTGTGATGGTGCTTTTTCTCTAAGCTTTGGTATAGGCTTTGCGTTAACATTCTGTTTGGCATGGTTCATTTCAGCGGGATTTGTTGTGCCCTATGGAAATAGTGTATGCTATATTTCCTTAATATGTCTGGCTGTATTTGGCTATTTAAATAAATATAAAACTGTAAATAATAGAAGTATGCTTTTATTTAAGGATAAAAAAGAGGCGGTGGATTTCTTTTTTGGATTTGGCATGTTTCTGTTATTTTTTATGGTTGCATTTTATGTTAAGGGATATAAACCTGCCATTGATTTTCAGACTGAGCAGTACATGGATTATGGTCTTATGACAAAAATATTCAGAAGTAAAGCAGTGCCTCCAAAGGATTTTTGGTTTGCAAACGCGTATATGAATTATTATTATTTAGGTCAGGCGGCTGCCGTTTTTCTGTGCAGAATAGCATTAACTACGCCGGAATATGGCTATAATCTTATGCTATGTACTGTATTTGCATCAATGGCTTGTACTACATTTTCACTGACTGAGGGTCTACTGTGTTCAACCGGCATCAAGAAAAAGCTGTGCTCTGTAGCAGGCGGTGTAACCGCAATGATTATGACGACCTTTGGCGGTAATGGGCACTGGCTTAAATATGGTCTGTTTGATAAGCTTATGTCCTTGATTAATAAAACGGATTATAATTACTGGTTTCCTTCTTCCACATTGTACATTGGGTATCAATCGGATTTCCTCGATAAGGGTAAGCATGAATACCCTTCCTATACTGTTGTACTGGGAGATCTTCACGCCCATGTGCTCAATATGTTTTTTACTATTCCCTTACTTGCGATACTTGTTGATTATGCATTAAGTACAGAAAATACTGTTAGTGATGCATTTGATTATTATTGTGATAAAAATCATAAGCTTTCTTTTGCTAAAGTAATTGATTCTGTGCTTTCTCCTCATATTATTATGCTGGCTGTATTTTTAGGATTATATCGAGGTGTGAATTATTGGGATTTTCCTATTTACTTTGTGGTATCGGGAGCGGTAATTCTTTTTTGCGATTTGCGTAAATACGGTTGTACGCTGATTACATTTCTAATTGTACTGTTTAAAGGACTGTTTATACTTGTGATGGGAACCTTCCTCATGCTTCCTTTTAATAACAGATTCGAGAAAATGATTTCCGGAATCAAGTTATGTAAGAATCACTCTGAACTAAATCAGTTTTCTTTAATATGGTTTATTCATGTTGTTATTGCTCTTAGCATAATTATATTTTTTGCTGTTAAAGTTTTAAAAAATAAGAATAGTAATATAAGAGAACGTTTTTCTGTATTGGGACTGTTAACGGTTGCAATTGGACTGTGTGCAATAGGTCTTATTATTCTTCCGGAAATAATATATGTTAATGATATATACGGTGAAAGCTATGCAAGGTTTAATACCATGTTTAAGCTGATCTATCAGGCATTTATACTGTTTGGAATAGTTGCGGGTATAGCGGTAGGAGTTTTTCTTAATAAGGGTAAGCTTACTGCAATTTTAGGGTGTATATATTTTGGTATAGCATTACTTCTTGGGGGATATATTATTAACGCGTCAACAAACTGGTTTGGTAAAACGGATGTACTTTTGGATGCCTCATTACGAACCGGCATTTCCTGTGTGGATTTTATTGATTATGATTATTCGGAGCTTTCTAATGTAATTTCAATTATTAATTCTGATGAACGTAAGGAATTAATAATTCTGGAGGAGGCAGGAGACAGTTACTCACCCGGTAATCAGGTTTCCATTTTTACCGGTACCTCCGATGTGGTTGGTTGGGGAGTCCATGAACGAGTGTGGAGAAATGATAGTATTGATGTTAAGGTAAGACAGGATGACGTATTTTATTTCTTTTCATGGGGCGATGAGACACTTTGCAGGGAGATTGTGGATAAATATAAGGTTAATTATGTTTATGTAAGTCCTAAGGTTCTTGAAAAGTATCAGGTTAATTATAATGGCTTCATTAATCTGGGAAATATTGTATGGCAAAGTGACGATGGAGCAAAAATGCTTATAAGGATTGATTAATGTCGCATTTTTACTTGCTATAATTCAGTTCATATTGAAACTAAACATGAAATTTAGTAGAATAGATACTATTCATAGTCATACTTGATGGACAGATTATTATCTTTTTGGGGGCTGTGATAGTAACATTTTGGGGTACATATATGCCGGGACGTATTTGAATGGGAGGATTACATTTGAACCATAAGTTTCTGATGCTTTCTTCTATGTGGGATAATTCATATATAATGGAAATTATCCGAGGCATGAGAGAAAGGCTGCAAAATGAAAAATATATAATTCACATTTTCAATGCCTATGATATTTCTGACTGGGAAGGTTCTAAGGAAAAGGAACAGGAAATCTATTCCCTGCCTAAATTCGAAGAGTATGATGGTGTTTTTCTTACAACAAATGCCATTGGAAATCTGGATGCTATAGATTCAAAGCTTGATTATATAAGAAGCTTAAATATCCCGATTGTGAGTATGGGAATAGAATTTAAGAATACAATCTATGTTGGGGTTGATGATTATCGTGCTGTATATAGCATGGTGGAGCATATGATTGTTAAACATAACTGTAAGGTTTTTAACTTTGTTGGTGGACCAAAGGATGATGCAGGAAGTCTGCTGAGATATCGTGGATTTTGCGATTGCCTGAAAGATTATGGAATTACAATAGACAGTGAGCGTGTGATTTTTCTTCACTATTTGTATTCTGACGGCTATGAAGCATATAATTATTATAAGGACAGGAATCTTCATTTGCCGGATGCTGTGATATGCGCCAATGATTCAATGGCACTTGGCTATTGTGATATAGCCGGTGAGGATGGCTATTATGCACCTACTGATTACAGGATTACAGGATATGATGATTATCAGCCGGCCAGGGATTACATCCCTTCTATCAGTTCGGTTAGCAATAATTGGGAGAACATGGGCTATGTAGGCGTTGATATGATTTTGAAAAAATTAGATGGCTACTGTGTCCCTGATAAGCAGAATTCCAGCGAAATTATTACCTTTAATCAGAGCTGTGGCTGTGACGAACTGAACAAGGATTACAGAGGAGATTCCTTGATTAAGTTAAAACGTACCAGACTGGAGAGTCAGGTTGCCGTAGGTCACAGATACATACTGCAGATGCTGTGTAGCTGTGGTAATATCGATCAGGTACAGCAAAAGCTATCTGAAATCATGAAGGTGGTTAGACTTGAGCATATTGCTTTATGTATAAATGAAAGTATTATAAAGGCTGATATAGATAGTGTTACTAATGGCTATGATGAAAATATCCACATCTTTACAGATGAGGAAACAGAGGTTATTGACCGCAGGTTTTCATTGATTCCAAGCTCCTGGAAGGACAAAAAAGGCATGGATGTGCTAATGTTTGCCCCTCTGTATTTTGATAAAAATACGTTTGGCTATGTACTGGTTCCCTATGGAGAGACACTGGTTTCTTATACGAAGCAGAGAACCTTTTATGAGAATCTGTCAATTGCGCTTGAGGCTATAAGACAGAGAAGCGAATTGAATCATATGAACCAGAAGTTGCAGAATTTATATGTTCACGACAGCCTTACCGGGTTGTATAACAGATTCGGTTTTAGTCAGTTGTCAACAGACTATTTTAATGAATGTAATGGCTTGATTTATGTAACATATTTGGATGTTAACTGCCTTAAGCAGATTAATGATAAATACGGTCATGAAATTGGAGATTTGGCCATTAAGGGTGTTGCAAATGCAATAAAAAATATATTTCCTCACAATGATATTTGTGTTAGAATGGGCGGTGACGAGTTTTTAGTAATAGGTCGTATGGGTAAGGGACCTGATTTTGCAAGTCTTAGACCTGTACTTACTAAGTATCTTACCGAATACAGCACCAATGAAGGTTTACCGTTTGTACTGTCAGCAAGTGTTGGTATAGTGGAAAATAGTGCTGATGAGAGACTTTCACTTGATGATATGGTTCATGCTGCTGATAAGCGAATGTATGATGATAAACAGAGAATAAAAGGTGAAGGGTACTCGGTATAGAATATTTTAGTTGTTTGTTTTATAGAAAGAAGAGGTATATTTATGAAAAAATTTTCAAAGCTTGTAGCTATTGTCAGTGCTGCGTGTATTGCATTTTCATGTAATCAGGTAACGGCGCTTGCAGATGATTTTGTTATTCCTGTTGAAACACTTAATCAGGCAGGAATTAACGCACTTATTTCAGAGTGTACAACCTCCTATAGGGTGGGAGAGGACAGATCCCAAAATATTGAGACTGCTGCTAATTACCTTAACGGAACAGTACTGCTTCCCGGACAGTTATTTTCTTACGATTTAACAATTCATCCAAGAACAGAGGCTAATGGATACGGAAAAGGAAATGCTATTGTTGGCGGAAAACATGTTAAGGTTATTGGAGGTGGTATATGCCAGGTTTCATCAACTCTTAACAATGCTGTTCTTCAGGCCGGAATTATTCCGGCAGAGCGTCATAATCACAGTACAGGAGTTAATTATCTCCCCAGTGGTCTTGATGCTACAGTATCAGCGGGAACTCTTGATTACAAGTTCTTAAACACTTTATCTTATCCTATTTATATTCAGGCTATTGCTTCGGGAGGGAAACTTAAGGTTGCTCTTTACAGTAATGCCCTTGCTACCAATGGTATTACATACAGGACCAGTGTTGCCGGTGGAGTAAAAAAGAATACTACATATATTGTTGGATATTCCAACGGAGTTGAGGTGTGCAGATACAAAGCTTACTCAAGCTTTTACAAATAAGAATCAGGCATCGGGAGATTTTCTCCCGATGTTTTTTTTACCACAATGAGCCAAGTAAATAATAACTTTAGTGGTCTTATGCTTGTGGATATACAATATTTGGTGTATATTAATATATGGTGATTTTTAAAGATTGGAGAAGCCTGTATGCAGTGTCGTGATATGGAACGCTATATTAATCTGTTTATAGAAGATAAGCTTACGGGCATTCGTATGCGGCAGTTTATTGAGCATATAGAAAAATGTGATAACTGCTTTAATGAGATGGAGATTAATTATCTGCTTAAGGAAGCCTTACTTCGACTGGAGGATGATGGCTCCTATGACTTGCATGGAGCACTTATGGAGAAGATTAAGAATACCAAGCATTGTGTAGAGGTTCACGAAATAATCACTATGTGTAGACGCATGACCCTTTTGGCAGCAGGTGTGGCGTTGATATTTGAATTTGTTTTTGTATATGTTTTTTATTTGTAATAGACGTAGGTTTGGGAGAAGATTAATTCATGTCTGATAAGCTTGTTTTAATAGACGGAAACAGTATCATAAATCGTGCATTTTTTGGAGTGCCGGTCCTAACTAATTCAGAGGGTATATATACTAATGCTATATATGGATTTTTAAATATTTTGTTCAAGATTCTTGATGAAGAGAAGGCTGATTATTTGTGTATCGCTTTTGATTTGAAGGCGCCTACCTTTAGACATAAGATGTATGACGCTTATAAGGGAACAAGAAAGGGTATGCCGGAGGAATTAAAGGAGCAGGTTCCGATTCTTAAGGATTTATTAGGAAAGATGAATCTTTGCATGGTTCAAATGGAGGGCTATGAGGCTGATGATTTGTTAGGTACTCTTGCGAAACGTGCAGAGAGAGAAGGGATGGCTGTTTCACTGGTATCCGGTGACAGGGATTTACTTCAGATTGCCACGGATAATATTAAGATTCGTATTCCGAAAACAAAGTCAGGCAAGACTGAGATAGAGGATTATTATACTAAGGATGTTTTGGAAAAATATAAGCTTACGCCTTTGCAGATTATTGAGCTTAAGGCATTAATGGGGGATTCCTCTGATAATATTCCGGGGGTTCCAAAGATAGGTGAAAAAACTGCTACAGAATTACTTCTTAAATATGAAAATATAGAGAACCTTAAGGAACATTTAGATGAGATTACCAAGAACAGTGTAAGGAATACCTTAACGGAACATTTTGATATGGCGGAGCTTAGTAAAAAGCTTGCGACAATATGTACCGAAGCTCCTGTTGATGTTGATTTTTCAGAAATGTCCATTAAGAATATGTATACTTGTGAGGCCTATGAGCTATTAAAGAAGCTTGAATTAAAGCAGCTCCTTAAACGCTTTGATAAAAAAATGGATGTAGAGGGAGAGAAGCTCCATGATAGCATAAAGATTGATGATATTAATGGATTTTCGTCTTTGCTTAATGACCTTAAGCTGAAAAAACAGGTTGCATTTTTTATTGATTATACAGACAAAAAGGGTATGACCATTGCAACCGGTGAGGAGGAGCTTGCTTTTGTAGAATGTGCCGGGTTCCTTACCTTTGAGAGTATGTGCTCTGAGTTCTCGAAGCTTATTCTAGAGTCCTTAGATACAATGTTTATTACCTGTAATCTTAAGGAACAGCTTTTGTTTTTGGATTCTTCTATTGATATATTTATGGCGCATAAGTTTTCTGATGTAGGTATTGCGGCATATTTGATTAATCCTCTTATGAAGGATTACAGTATTATGGCGCCCCTTGAAAATATGGCTTACGAGATATATGTACGATATATGGAACATATTCAGAAGCTTAAGGATATGGATATGCTTAAGCTTTATTATGAAATAGAAATGCCACTTGTATTTTGCCTCTATGATATGGAAACAGAGGGAATAGGAGTTAATCCATTGTTTCTTAAGGATTATGGTAACAAGCTTGATGAAGAAATCAAAGCCTTATCGGATTCTATTCATCAAGTGGCGGGGGATGATTTTAATATTAATTCACCTAAGCAGCTTGGTGAATTGCTCTTTGAAAAGATGGCAATTCCGGGAGGTAAGAAAACCAAGACAGGTTATTCCACTTCGGCAGATATTTTAGAAAAACTGGCACCGGATTATCCTTTTGTGGCAGATATTCTTAAAATTCGTGGATTAACCAAGCTTAAGTCAACATATATTGATGGACTGTTTCCTTGTATAGGTGCTGATTCAAGAATTCATTCTACCTTTAATCAGACAATAACAGCAACAGGAAGAATTAGTTCAACAGAGCCTAATTTACAGAATATTCCGGTAAGGATGGAGCAGGGACGTTTGATAAGAAAGGCATTTGTTCCTAAGGAGAATTATGTATTTATCAGTGCCGATTATTCTCAGGTGGAATTGAGAATAATGGCTCATATGTCTGATGATGAGAAGCTGATTGCTGCATATAATTCTGATGCAGATATTCATAGAATTACAGCCTCTGAGGTATTTCATGTTCCCTTTGATGAGGTTACTTCTACTCAGAGAAGCAACGCCAAGGCTGTGAATTTTGGTATTATTTATGGAATTAGTTCCTTTGGCTTAAGTCAGGATCTTAGTATTTCCGTTAAGGAAGCCAAGTCATATATTAATAAATATTTTGAAACATATCCCAAGGTTAAGGACTTTATTGATTCCTTAGTATCCGGAGCAAAAAGCAATGGATATGCTACTACTCTTTGGGGGAGAAAACGACCTATTCCGGAATTGGCAAGCGGTAATTTTATGCAGAGGTCCTTTGGGGAAAGGGTAGCAATGAATGCGCCTATTCAGGGAACTGCGGCTGATATTATTAAAATTGCTATGATTAATGTGAATAGACGCATAAAGGAGCAGAACCTTAAGTCCAGGCTGATTTTGCAGGTTCATGATGAACTTATTATTGAAGCGCACATGGATGAGGAAGATATTATTAAGAAGCTTCTTAAGGAAGAAATGGAAAAGGTTGCTGATTTTAAGGTTAAGTTAATTGTTTCTGTCTCAGAGGGCAAGGACTGGTACGAAGCAAAATAGGAGAATGAATATTGAGAATAATAGGAATTACCGGTGGTGTTGGCGCCGGTAAGTCAGAAATACTAAAAATAATAGAGGATAATTGTAAATGCTTTATTCTTATTGCCGATGAGGCAGCTCATGAAGTTGAAAAAAAGGGTAATTCAGCCTATGAAGATTTGGTAAAGCTTTTAGGCGCTCAGATCCTTGATGCTAACGGTGAGATAGATAAAAGAAAAATGGCAGAAAAGATTTTTTCTGATTCGGGGCTTTTATTAAAGGTCAATAATATTATTCATCCAAGGGTAAAGGAATATATATTACAGCTTATAGAACAAAAGAGGATAGAAAATAGTATTGATTTTTTCTTCGTGGAAGCTGCTTTGCTGATAGAAGACGGGTATGAGGCTATATGTGACGAATTATGGTATGTATATACCGATGTGGAGAAGAGGCGTGAGCGTCTTAAAATCACAAGAGGTTATTCTGATGAGAAGATTGATGCTATTATGCGTAATCAGAATGATGAAGCTACATTTAGGAAGCATTGTTCTTTTGTAATAGATAATAATGATGGTCTTGATTATTCAAGGGAGCAGATTATTTCCAGGCTTATCGGTTATAGGTCTTAATAAACAGTTATAACGGAAGAATATACATAGGAAAATGACAGGAGATTACAATAGTGGGAGAGATTATTAATACAGAGGACAAGAAGAATCCGGGACAGTTGGTTTTCGGACTTGATATAGGTACCAGAAGTCTTGTGGGAACAGTTGGCTATAAGAGTGGAAATGTATTTCATGTTGTAGCCCAGTGTGTTCGTGAGCATGAATCAAGATCTATGCTTGATGGACAGATTCATGATATTAATACGGTTGGTCAGTCTATTGTTGAGGTTAAGAGAAATCTTGAGGGTCAGATTGGCCGCGAACTTAATGAAGTATGTATTGCTGCTGCCGGACGTGTACTTAAGACGGTAACTGTTGAAGCACAGATTGATTTTAATGAAGAAAAAATCATAGAAATGGAGGATATTCACAGTCTGGAAATGCTTGGTGTGGAGAAGGCCTTTGAGGAGCTGCAGGTCAAGAATGATTCCGATACAAAATTCTATTGTGTTGGATATACCGTAGTTCATTATTTTATGAATGATTATCAGATTGGTGCCCTTGAAAAGCATAAGGCTAAAAAAATATCTGTGGAGCTTATTGCTACATTTCTTCCGGACGAAGTTGTTGACGGCTTGTATCGTGCAGTGGAAGCAGCCAATTTGTTGGTTGCTAATCTTACTTTGGAGCCTATAGCTGCAATTCAGGTTGCTATTCCTGTTAATTTCAGAATGTTAAATATTGCTCTTGTAGATGTGGGAGCAGGTACATCGGATATTTGTATTACCAAGGATGGAAGTATTATTGCCTACGGTATGATACCTATGGCGGGTGATGAACTTACTGAGGTTATTGCCAAGCATTGTCTTGTTGATTTTACAACCGCAGAGATGATAAAAACATCGGTAGTTGCCAAGAAGCCTATAAAATACTCAGATATAATGGGTATTCAGCAGAAAATTTCGGCAGAGGAGGTTCTTGAGATTACTGAACCTGTTGTGAAAAATATGACAACAGAAATAGCAAATAAAATCAAGGAACTGAATGGTGGCGAGCCGGTAAGCGCTGTATTTGTTGTGGGAGGTGGAGGAAAGCTTCCTACGTTTACAGATTATCTTGCAAAGGGAATAGGAATTGATCCTCAAAGATGTGCTCTTCGTGGTGCTGAGGTGTTGAAGGAAATTGATTACCAGATTCCGAATCCTAACCTTGATTCATTGTTTGTTACACCTATTGGAATCTGTCTTAATTTTTATGATTCTAAGAATAACTTTATATTTGTTAACTTTAATGATGAACGGGTTAAGTTATATGATAACGGTCATTTGCTGGTTGTTGATGCTGCTATACAGGCAGGCTTCCCTAATGAAGGATTATTCCCTAAGCGCGGTCAGGCACTAAGCTTTACCGTGAATGGTATACCTCATATGATT
Organism: Lachnospiraceae bacterium; assembly: GCA_045627745.1. Classification (GTDB taxonomy): domain Bacteria; phylum Bacillota; class Clostridia; order Lachnospirales; family Lachnospiraceae; genus UBA2868. Next base: position 14,277 of record JAZQOI010000021.1, read on the forward strand.
CGAGGAGAACTGGGAGAATCTGCTATAGTAATGGTTAACGATGAAGAGGTTAGTATTAATTCACCGCTGCGTGCAGGCGATAAGGTTCGTGTTACTCCGTCTGTTGCCGGTAATCCGGCACATGCTCTGATAAACAGTCTGTCGGAATATGATTCATCTCTTGTGGTTAATGTTAATGGCAAGAATGTTTCGCTTCCTAAATATGCTGAGGTTAATGGTGAGTTACAATCAGGCTATTACGAGATTAAGGAAAATGACAGTATTCGTATGCTTGATTACTATACTGTAAGACAGATTGCTGACTTTATGGATGTTATTCTTGTTCAGGATATGAATATATATGTTAATAATAAGCTGGCTGATATGGATACCAAGGTCTATGCTAATTTCTCTATTATTTGGACAATGGAAGAGCTTAAGCTATCTGATGTAACTGATGAATCTCCAATACCTGAGAACTTTGCAGATCTTCCGGAGGATGATGGAGAATATGAAGAAAATAAGCTTCGTAATGAGCAGGAAAACGACAAACGATTAACTAAGAATGCAGATGAAGAAGATGATACTGACAATACAACAGAGGAGAATGCTTCTGAGACTATAGGTGCTGAGGATGAGGAAAATTCTGAAGAAAAAACGGAGGATAGTACAACCGATGAATCAGCAGATAAATCAGAGGGTGATGTATCTGATAATTCAGATTCTTCAGAGGATACCTCGGTTGAACAGGGCATGAACGTATATGTAAATGGCGAACCGGTTAGAATGACAGGTAAGAAGGAATATATATATGTTGATATTTTTGAGTTTATTGATTTCGATTTGTCAAGACCTCAGGGAAGACTTGTTATTACAAAACTGAACGACAGAATTGCAATGTACAGCGAAAATCTTCATGAGGGAGATAAATTGGACATATACTGGGAAAAATAATGATATGATACCAGGGTCAAAAGGTCATGCTGACTCGTCGTGCTTGCACGTAAGAGGCTGTATGCACCTTTATGACCCGCCAAAACATGAAAAGTAGCCATTTTTTGCAGAAAAATGAGCGGATTTTGAATGTTTTGAGGATTTCGAGAGCTCGTAGAGCGGAGAAATCCGGTATCGTTGGGCGCAAAATACCTTTTGACCCCAACATCATGATATTATTCTAGTGTAAACCGAGGGGAATCGGTTGGATAAGGGGATAAAATGCAATTATGTAGTATTACAAGCGGCAGCAGCGGCAACTGTATTTATGTAGGTTCTGATAACACACATATTATTGTTGATGCCGGTGTCAGTGGAAAAAAAATAGAAGCAGGCCTTAATTCAATAGGTCTTAAAACAGGAGAGCTTGACGGTATACTTATTACTCATGAACATTCCGATCATGTTTCAGGTCTGGGTGTTTTGGCAAGGCGATATGGAATACCTATGTATGCCACCGCCGGAACAATAGAGGCAATAAAGAAGTGCAGGCAATTAGGAAAAATCGAATCGGAGCTGTTTCATGAAATAGAGGCAGACAGGGAATTTTCTATATCAGATCTTATTATTAATCCTGTAAGGATTAGTCATGATGCGGCTGAACCTGTTGCATACCGAATAAATCATAATGGTAGCTCTGTGGGTGTAGTTACTGACCTTGGAAAGTATGATGATTATATTATTAACAATTTTGAGGGTGTGGGAGCACTCTTGCTAGAATCTAACCACGATGTAAATATGCTTCAGGTGGGACCATATCCCTATCAGCTTAAGAGAAGAATACTTGGTGATAAGGGACATTTGTCTAATGAACTGTCAGGTAAGCTCCTTTCTCGCTTGCTTCATGATAATCTTAAGACTGTTCTTCTGGGCCATCTTAGTCAGGAAAATAATATGGCTGAGCTTGCCTATGAAACAGTACGACTTGAGGTGCTTATGAGTGATAATAAATATAAGCCTGAGGATTTTTGCATAAGAGTTGCAGGAAGACATGATTGTTCAGAGCTTGTGGCTGTATAGTATTATTTATATAGAGAATATAATTTACAGATATATTTTGGAGGATGAAATGAAAAAAACTATTATTACGGTTGTAGGAAAAGATACGGTGGGTATTATAGCTAAGGTGTGTACATATCTTGCAAATAACAGAATTAACATTCTGGATATTTCACAGACTATTGTACAGGATTATTTTAATATGATGATGATTGTTGATATGAATGATTCCAGTAAGCCTTTTGCAAATATTGCTGATGAGCTTGAACAGATTGGTGAGGAGATTGGCGTTATTATTAGATGTCAGCGTGAAGAAATATTTAGCAGTATGCATAGAATTTAATTAATTTCATTAGTGATGTATGAGGTAATATGATGATTAATATATTTGAAGTTAATGAAACAAATGAAATGATTGAGAAGGAAAATCTTGATGTACGAACCATCACAATGGGTATCAGCCTGATGGATTGTATTTCGGATAATCTTTCTGTACTTAAGGATAATATATATAATAAGATTACTACTACTGCAAAGGATCTTGTACGGGTAGGTAATGAAATCGGACAGGAATTCGGTATTCCTATTGTTCATAAAAGAATATCAGTTACTCCTATTTCATTGGTAGGTTCCTCTGCATGTAAGAGCCCCGAGGATTTTGTGGAAATAGCCAAAACACTTGACGAGGCGGCTAAAAAAGTGGGGGTTAATTTTATTGGCGGTTATTCTGCTCTTGTGTCTAAGGGCATGACAAAAAGCGAGGAGAATTTAATTCGTTCAATACCCATGGCACTTTCATCCACAACCTTAGTATGCAGTTCTGTAAATCTTGGTTCTACAAAGACCGGTATTAATATGGATGCAGTACGCCTTATGGGACAGATTATCAAGGATACGGCAGAGGCTACAAAGGAAGCCGATTCCTTAGGCTGTGCCAAGCTTGTTGTATTCTGCAATGCACCGGATGATAATCCGTTTATGGCAGGTGCCTTTCATGGGGTTACCGAGGCAGATGCAATTATCAATGTAGGTGTTTCGGGTCCGGGAGTTGTAAAAAATGCATTGTCAAAGGTTCGTGGTGAAAGCTTTGAGATATTATGCGAAACAATAAAGAAGACTGCATTTAAGGTAACTCGTGTGGGCCAGCTTGTTGCAGGTGAAGCTTCAAGGCGTTTGAATGTTCCCTTCGGTATTGTTGATTTATCCTTGGCACCTACACCGGCAATTGGTGATTCTGTTGCAGATATTCTCTGCGAAATAGGACTTGAACATGCCGGTGCACCCGGAACTACGGCAGCTCTTGCTCTTCTTAACGATCAGGTTAAAAAGGGTGGTGTAATGGCATCGTCTTATGTAGGCGGACTTAGTGGTGCATTTATTCCTGTTAGTGAGGATCAGGGTATGATAGATGCTGTTAATGCAGGAAGCCTTACAATAGAGAAGCTTGAAGCTATGACCTGTGTATGTTCTGTGGGACTTGATATGATTGCTATTCCCGGAGATACTAAGGCTACTACAATATCGGGAATTATTGCTGATGAAATGGCAATTGGAATGGTTAATCAGAAGACTACTGCTGTAAGAGTAATCCCTGTAGTAGGGAAGAAGGTGGGAGAAGAGGTTGAGTTTGGCGGATTATTGGGTTATGCACCTATTATGCCTGTTAATAATTTCTCCTGTGATGACTTTGTAAACAGAAAGGGACGGATTCCCGCCCCTATTCACAGCTTCAAGAATTAATTATACTATAATTATTTGCTGCTCATATTCAGATATAAATGGCTGCCTGCTTTTTGTGCAGGCAGTTTTTGTATATAATTCCGAGGCATTTATTTCTTCATCAAGCATTCGTAGGGCATGTTTATACATGGTAAGGGAATGTTCTGTCCCTGATTTTCTATAGTTATCACTAAGATAGAAATTATCAAGTGCGGTATGAGCATCTGCAAGCTTTGTAATAAGTGGAATCTTGCTGTAACGCTTTAATTTATGAAGCAATAGAGAAGAGGATTTTTTAAAACCAAGTATTCTTGCATAATAATTGTAGCCATCTGCAATATATTCATTAAGATTGCTTGTTTTTTCATCTAAAAGAATGTGAAGCAAACCTCGACTGATTCGTGTATATGTTAAATCCTTGGATTTGAGGTCTGCAATTAAGTTTTCGTAGGTGTCGGCGTCTTTATATTTTTTTGCAATTTTATTAGCTAAAGATACGGAAATATCCGTATACTCTGTTAATTCGGAATTAAGCCCATTTCCAATTAAAAGGGGTGATTTTTGGGACATGTTTGATATATCGGAATATTTATTCAGTACCTGCTGGATTTTATAAAATAGCATCATTGAATAATCATTGGGAGTTATTGGAGCATATGCCTCCAGATATTTTTTTAAGGTATCATGGGTACACTTTGGTGACTTTGACAGAATATTATCTGTTAAGCCTTCGTTAATAAGCTCCTTGCGAATAGAGGAGGAGCTTAGTGCAGTAGTGTCGGTATCGTTGTAATCGGAAGCTTCTCTCTTTAGGGTATGTGGTGTAATCGTAGTGCACATTTCATTAAGGGCTAACAGGTAGTGAACTCCTAAAAGGTTATTGGGAGTGGACAGAAGCTTTAATATTACTTCCGGATAATCCTGTGATAATAGCCGTGTTGCATAGTTGACTCCGGATTTTAAGCCTGCAGGAAGTGAACAGCTCTGGGTTACTTTTTCTTTTGCAAGAAAATTGGCAGCTTCCTTTAATAGACCCATATCACCTGATTCAGAACCAAAGGAAATATTATTTACCACATTTAAATCATTTAGTAATGAAACTGCTCCCTTGGCAAAATAGTCGATACTTCCGGTGGAGTAATATAGCGGAAGCTCTATAACCAAATCTGCGCCTGCTTTTAGGGCGGCTTCTGTACGAATCCATTTGTTAAAAACGGAGGGTTCTCCGCGCTGAACATGATTTCCTGACATTACTACTATTATATATTTGGCATTTGTTTCCTCTTTTGCCTTTTTAATATGATATTCATGACCATTGTGTAATGGATTATATTCTGCTATTATACCTGTTACGTTCATAAGTAATACCTCGATTTATTTATAATTAGAACTATATAGCTTAAGAATATAGTAACATGAGTTAAGATTGTTCGCTAATATTTTTGAATCAGAAGCTCAACGTAATATATCTTAGTGACAGATTCCACTCATCTAAGGTTCGCGTAGGTGGGGAGATAATTCGGTATCAGTGGGTGAGAAATGATGTAAATTGTGTGATAATTCTCATGGTGTATTAGATTTTGTACAAAAAATCTCATCATTTCTCTTGTATGTAGGGTAAAATTAAACTAAAATGGAAATTAATCACTACTTTATGTCATGATGTTGGGGTCAAAAGGTATTTTGCCCCCCAACGATACCGGATTTCTCCGCTCTACGAGCTCTCGAAATCCTCAAAACATTCAAAATCCGCTCATTTTTCTGCAAAAAATGGCTACTTTTTCATGTTTTGGCGGGTCA
>JAZQOI010000022.1:0-2285 GCA_045627745.1 Lachnospiraceae bacterium
GACCCGCCAAAACATGAAAAAGTAGCCATTTTTTGCAGAAAAATGAGCGGATTTTGAATGTTTTGAGGATTTCGAGAGCTCGTAGAGCGGAGAAATCCGGTATCGTTGGGGGCAAAATACCTTTTGACCCCAACATCATAATTTTTAATTAATATTTTCATTCATTATAACACGATATATTTAATTTTTGTACGATATGATTTGCAAAATAAACCCATATATTCTGCATTAAAGCTAAAATTAACCTTAGCTTAAATAAAGACAATATGTAATGAACTTATCTACTCACGCATTAAGCGGAAAATATATATTTGCTATCAAATCATGTTCTTACGGTCAAAACAGCAAGTGCTTTGGCCTACAACTAAATAAAAGCATCAAATAAATAATATTTAGTCCCTGACCGGTACATCAAATACAATATTCTGTAAATAACAGTTGAAAAACATATGCTAATATAATAAAATTATCTAAATATTGATTTTGAAACAAATCTTTGTATTTTAATCTATGATATCATAATACAACCAGTATTATGGTGTTAATAAATTGTGTAACTGAGAAGGAGGTATTTTATGCAGACAATTGATTGTATTACATCACGAAGAAGTATTCGTAAATTCACAGAGGAACCGGTTTCTCATGAAGTTTTAGAAAAGATTATTGCCGCAGCAGCTTATTCTCCATCCTGGAAAAACACTCAGATTGTACGTTATATAGCAATCGAGGATCCCGCTCTTAAGAATAAAATTGCTACCGAATGTACTACAGGTTTTACCTATAACGGTGGTACAATGGCTAATGCTCCTATGCTCATAGCCGTTACAGTTATTAAAAATAGATGTGGTTATGAAAGAGATGGTTCCTTCACTACCAATCGTAAGGACACCTGGCAGATGTTTGATGCCGGCATCGCTTCACAAACCTTCTGTCTTGCAGCACATGAATATGGTTTAGGAACAGTTATCATGGGAATATTTGACGATACACTTTCAGATGTTCTAGAGATTCCAGAGGATAGAGAATTAGTTAACATCATTTGTATCGGACATCCTGCTGAATCACCAGAAGCTCCTAAGCGAAAATCAGTTGAAGATTTAATTTCCTATAAGTAATACATTTAGAGAAGGTAGACAACTATCTTCTCTTTTTCTAATACTTCGAATGATAATCAATGTTTTATCAATTTATACTATAAAGAAAGGGTTATTATTATGAGACATTTAATGAGTCCTCTTGACTTTACTACAGAGGAGCTTGACGAACTAATGAGTGTTGCCAGGGATATAGAAAGCAATCCCGATAAATACGAACACAAATGTGATGGTAAGATATTGGCCACCTGCTTCTATGAACCAAGTACAAGAACAAGATTAAGCTTCGAATCCGCAATGCTTCATTTAGGAGGTAAAGTATTAGGTTTTGCCTCAGCAGATTCATCTTCTGCCGCCAAAGGTGAAAGTGTATCTGATACAATTAGAATCATCTCCTGTTATGCTGATATTTGTGCAATGCGTCATCCTAAGGAGGGAGCTCCAATGGTTGCCGCATCAAAGTCACAAATTCCGGTTATTAACGCAGGTGACGGTGGTCATCATCATCCTACCCAGACGCTTACTGACCTTCATACAATCAATTCCCTAAAGGGACATCTTGATAATATGACAATCGGTTTATGTGGCGACCTTAAGTTCGGACGTACAGTACACTCTCTTATAAATGCTCTTAAAAGATATGAGGGAATATCCTTTATCTTTATTTCTCCTGAGGAATTACGAGTTCCTGATTACATAAAGGATGCGCTTATTAAGAACAACATTCCCTACAAGGAAGTTATTAAGCTTGAAGATGTAATGCCGGAGCTTGATATTCTCTATATGACAAGAGTACAAAAAGAACGTTTCTTTAATGAAGAGGATTACGTAAGATTAAAGGATTTCTACATTCTTACCAAGGATAAAATGGAATTGGCAAAACAGGATATGCTTGTTCTTCATCCCCTTCCTCGTGTAAACGAAATATCTGTAGAGGTTGATGAGGACGAACGTGCAGTATACTTCAAACAGGTAAAATACGGAATGTATATTCGTATGGCCCTAATACTTAAATTATTGGAAATCAATTAATGGATTCATACGGTAATATATATTCTATGATGTTGGGGTCAAAAGGTATTTTGCCCCCAACGATACCGGATTTCTCCGCTCTACGAGCTCTCGAAATCCTCAAAACATTCAAAATCCGCTCATTTTTCTGCAAAAAATGGCTACTTTTTCATGTTTTGG
>JAZQOI010000023.1:0-1881 GCA_045627745.1 Lachnospiraceae bacterium
GGTAGCCTCACCGGTACGATACTCATTAAGTCTGAGTAACCAGTTTAATACCTGTTTGAACTGCTCCATACTAGTAATTTCCTTGAAGCATTCATCGTCTTTCATGCCAATTGCCTTAAGTTCTAAAGGTGTAGCTCTACCCTTTTCAACCTCAATTGCCATTCTCCTTTTCACATCTCTTAGTGATTCCATACTGTTCCTCCATCGGTAATAAATTAGGGAGCTATCATGATGACAACTCCCTTGGTTAATATGCTATATATAACTTTGGTCCGATTCGGTCCAAAGTTTAAGCAGTTCTTCTTTTAAATAATCCTGTAATAGCTCTGATGTAATCAGCCAGGATAACAACAATCTTTTTTACTAGGAATATTCCACCTATAAGACCAGCAACAATTGCATCCAATGCCAATACTCCTATTTCACCGGCAATTCCTAATCCTCTGGGAACAAGAAAGAAACTAAGTCGTCTGAATCCAAACGGAAATCCCATGATAATCCAATATACAAAATACTGGAATCCATCCTCACTTCTGCAGATGCAATAGCAGGTAATTCCCCAAACAATGATTATCCCTAGCTGAAGTGTATTCGTAAGCATCTTAATCATATAGCCATACACCTGCCTTTCGCTTTTCTTCAATGTCCTGCATAAGATATTGCTTATATTTCTGAGGATCCTCTTCCCTTAACTGTTTCATATATTCCATTTTTCTTTTATGCTCAATGTCATATTCAGAAACATATTCTCCATGAGTTTCGGTTCTATAGTCCTGAGCAACATGATTGCTGTATGTACTTGGTGCATTATACAAAGCAGTTATCAAATATGCCCGGATATTACTTACTTTTCCAAGGTTTGTATTCATGCACTGAGCAACATATTCGATATGCTCTTTATTGAGCTTAAGGAACTGACTCTTAACAAGTTCATACGGATAATCTTCTCCATTTACTCTGACAGATATTCTTGGAACACATACAACATCACAGATAATCTGATAAAGTTCATCAAACCTCTGTCTTACCTCTGGATCAAACCATTGCATTAATTCCTCATACTCAATATTAGTTTTAATAATATCCATGTATGATTTAGTATCATCCATCATCGCATCCATCTTATCCTGCTTTTCTGATTTCTCCTGTTCTCTAGACTGATAGGATTGGATTGAAGTATTTATAATTAAATTATTATTCAAAGGGTTTGTTAGACAGTTATTAATAGTGTTACCCCCGTTTCCGTCTATACCCTCGCCGTTACTACCGTCACCGTTATATCCGTTTCCGTTACTACCGTTTCCGTTACTACCGAAAGGGGGTATACGGAGATTTTCTTCTTCACCATCCATTTTCTCAGTATTTTCAAAGCTTTCTGCGGCTTTCTTCTCTGCTCTCGTTGCAGCTCTTTCAATATTGGTACGTGTTAATTCACCTTGAGAATTGTAATAAAATGTATGTGCACCATCTGAAGGTTCATCTAATAACTCATACTCAACAGTCCATGTAGTTCCCTTGGAATACATATGAACTCTTAAATAGCCTGCCTCTTTTAATTCGTTCCAGGCACTATCAAAAGCCTTCTTGCCTTCACATGTCATAGCCTGAAAATCTTCCTTACGCCATTTCTTATCTGGCATAGTAATGTTGGCCTGTATCACAAGATACAAGCCTTTTGCCTTTAGTGATATACCGCGGTCCCTGGTAATTTCATTCTGGACTACAGTAAATCCTTTTTTGCTTCTAAAAAAACCATCAGCCACGCTTATCACCTTCTTTCCACTGTTCTAATAAATCAAAAATAATATCTTCGATTTCCTCAATCGTGTAATCATCAGAGAAATAATCTCGCAGTTTCATTGCACCTATTTTTACCTGGCG
>JAZQOI010000024.1:0-21912 GCA_045627745.1 Lachnospiraceae bacterium
CTCAAAACATTCAAAATCCGCTCATTTTTCTGCAAAAAATGGCTACTTTTTCATGTTTTGGCGGGTCATAAAGGTGCATACAGCCTCTTACGTGCAAGCACGACGAGTCAGCATGACCTTTTGACCCTGGTATCATATCATTATATGAGGAAGAATATATGAATTATATTACATGTAAGAATTTAAAGCTTGGTTATGAAGGTGAGGTAGTAACCAGTGGCATTAACTTTCAGGTTAATGAAGGTGATTATCTATGTATTATTGGTGAAAATGGTGTTGGTAAAAGTACACTTGTCAAGACTCTTGTTGGTCTAAAAAAACCTATGGATGGAATTATTGACTACGGTGCAGATGTTAAAAATGTGGGGATTGGTTATTTACCACAGCAAACGGAGCTGCAGCGTGATTTCCCTGCATCGGTTGAAGAAATTGTGATGACCGGTTTTCTAAATAAATGTGGAAGATTTCCATTTTATACTAAGGAAATGAAAACTATTGCCAGAGAAAATATGGAGAAGATGAACATCTATGATTTAAAAAAGAGATGCTATAAAGAGCTTTCAGGTGGACAACAGCAGAGAGTTTTACTTACCAGGGCATTGTGTGCAACAAATAAGCTGCTGATTCTTGATGAGCCGGTTACAGGACTTGATGTTAAGGTAACATGTGAGTTTTATGGAATACTTTCAGAATTGAACAAATCAGGTGTAACAATTGTTATGGTATCACATGATTTAGAGGAAGCAACAGGTCACGCTAAGCAAATGCTTCATCTTGGTAAAGAACAGCTATTTTATGGTTCTAAGGAAGATTATATTAAAACAGAAATATGGCATGAATTTCATGAACACCATAAGAAGCATTGTCATAATGGAGGTGCATGCTAATGGGTGAAGTAATTAGTAGGATTGGAGTATATTTTAGTTATGATTTTGTGTGTTATGCATTTATTGTAGCTATTGTAATTTCATTGTCGGCATCTTTATTGGGAGTGACTTTGGTACTAAAGCGTTATTCATTTATTGGTGATGGGTTATCTCATGTGGCATTTGGTGCTATGGCAATAGCAAGTGTATTTAAGACCATTGGAAATATGTGGATTATCCTTCCTGTTACTATACTGGCTGCAGTGATTTTGCTTAAAAAGGGTAAGAATGCAAAAATCAAAGGGGATGCTGCTATAGCGATGCTGTCAGTAGGAGCTCTGGCTATGGGATATTTAATAATGAATGTGTTCTCATCCTCTGCCAATGTATCAGGTGATGTGTGTTCAACCTTATTTGGTTCAACCTCGCTATTGACTTTGAGTAAGGGTGAGGTAATATTCAGTATTATATTGTCGGGGATTGTAATAATAGTGTTTATCTTGTATTATAATAAGATATTTGCGGTTACCTTCGATGAGGATTTTTCTAAGGCATCAGGAACCAATTCCGATAAATACAACTTAATTATTGCAATAATGATAGCATTAATTATTGTGGTTGGAATGAATCTGGTGGGATCATTATTAATATCAGCACTTGTAATTTTCCCTGCTCTATCAGCAATGAGCATGATTAGAAACTACAAAGGGGTTGTCGTTATGTCTGCGATAATTTCCGTAATATGTGCTGTGTTGGGTATGGTTGTTTCCATGGTTGCATCGACTCCTGTAGGTGCTACTATCGTGGCTGTAGATATTGTTGTATATATAATTTGTGTTATAATCGGCAAATAAAAATAATATATATAATTTAGAATATATGAAAAGAGGTAAGCAGAATACATGAGTAATGGATATTTATATAAAAGCATAGCAATTATTTCGGCGGCGGCAGTGATTTTAGGTGGCTGCGGTTCTTCAAAAGCAGAGGAAGCCGGCAGAGTTTACGGTAAAAATTCTATCGGCGAAACAATGGCAATGTATGATAGTGTTGAGGAAATGCCGGCATACGAAGAGTATGATGATTCATCTGCTGCAGAGTATGAGAACGGTATTGATACCACTACAACCGAGAATGCAAATACTTCTAACAGGAAGCTAATTAAAACTGTTAATTTAACGGTTGAAACCCTGGAGTTTGATAAGCTGGTTAAGAATCTTGAAGATACGGTTGTCGGCTATGGTGGTTATATTGAAAACATGGATGGGAATTATGGTAGTATATATGGTTCCTATTCACCATTAAAGCAAGCTGATTTGACGGTTCGTATTCCTTCGGGCAAGCTTGATGCCTTTGTAAACGGGGTTGATAAGGAAGCAAATATCACTAATAAAAGTACTTCTGTAGAGGATGTGACTTTAAATTATGTTGATATGGAAAGTCACAAGAAAATGCTTGTTGAACAACAGAATCGCCTTATGGAGCTTCTTGAAAATGCAGAAACTATTGAGGATATAATCGCAATAGAGAGTCGGCTGTCAGATGTTAAATATCAGATTGAGAGTATGGAAAGTCAGCTAAGAACCTACGATAACAAGATTGATTACAGTACTGTTTATATTAGCGTTCGTGAGGTTGAGGAATATAAAGAAATAGAAAATCACAATAAAAGTGTGGCAGAAAGAATAGCTGATGGATTTAAGAAGAATCTTAAGAATGTATGGGAAGGCATAGTTGATTTTATTGTCTGGTTAATTTCATCATTACCTGTTATTATTATATGGCTTGTTGTTTTGTTTGTCCTTTACAAGCTATTCCGTTTGTTCAGAAGATGGTGGCTTGAAAACAATGAAAAAGCAAGACTTAAGGATGAAAAGAGACGTGCAAGGAAGGAAGAAAAGCGCGCAAAAAAGCAGGCTCTGAAGGATAAGAAAAATAATAAAACAGAGGAAAATACAGTAACCACAGAGGATGCAGAGAATAAATAATAGATTGTATGACTATTAGTGCATTTCTATTCTAACAATAACTTGAAAATATAGTATAAATTCGGTAGAATTATATGAAATAGGTTACACTTTTATTTTCTAATACGATATTTTACCAGAATTTAGATATATCGGGGGTGAATTACTATGGAAATGGAAAGCGGTTGTTTCAAAGTATGGACAGATGCTGATAGGAGGATTGTCTATTCCAGAGGACATGGAGTAGCACATGCTCATGAAATAGAGTGGCTCTATGGCGCTATTGCAGAGGCTACTAAGGATTGGCAGGACAATACAGGGTTTGGCTATGTTGCATTTATTGAGGAATTACAGCAGGTTAGTCCTAAGGGAAGCGGTCAGTATGTTAAGCTTCATGAGACCTTGTCAGAGTGCGGATGTAAGTACATAGCATATATTGAAGGTAATTCTTATGAGGTTTCCGTTCAGTCATCTAAGCACAAACAGATGTCTAACAGTCCTAAGACTGAAGATAAATATTTCATCACTTTAGATGAAGGCCTTAAATGGTTAGAAGAAAAAGGATTATAGGAGGTATGACGTGTCACCATTAGCAATAACATTAATAATTATTTTGGTAGTAGTAATTGCTGCTATTGTAGGGCTTTACTTCTTGGGGAAGAAGATGCAGAAGCGCCAGGAGGAACAGGAAGCTCAGATAGAAGCAAGCAAGCAGAATGTAACAATGCTTATTATTGATAAGAAGAGGATGAAGATAAAGGATGCAGGGCTACCGGCTATAGTGCTTGAGCAGACACCTAAGCTTCTTAGAGGTCGTAAGCTCCCAATAGTTAAGGCTAAGGTTGGTCCTCAGATGATGTCACTTATATGTGATGAGAAGATTTTTGATCAGGTTCCAGTAAAAAAGGAAGTAAAGGCACAGGTAAGTGGTATTTATATCGTAAGCGTTAGGGGCTTAAGAGGCGGAAATGCTAAGGCACCGGAGAAAAAGAAAAGTAAATTTAAGCAGGCTATTGATAAGCTGCAGGAGAAGGCAGGAGCAAAGCCGGTTAAATAAAAAAGGTGAATCCGAAAGGATTCACCTTTTTTACACAGTCGCATATTAAAATCAGTTGATTGACAGCAACCTGCGGCTGGCAAAACGGGAAGTAGGAAATATTTCCCGTTTTAACAAAAAACGAAAAATGAAATTACTCATAATCGAGCATTTCATCCATATTCGCATGAAGCGAATTAAGATATGCAAGCATCTCATTTTTTATTTCGTCATTTCTTAGTGCAAATTCAATGTTAGCCTGAATGAAGCCACACTTTGTACCAACATCGTATCTATGACCTTTAAAGTCATATGCATACATAGCTTCGTCTTTAGCAAGACGTTTAAGTGCATCAGTAAGCTGAATCTCTCCACCGGTACCGGCATCCTGTGTTTCTAAATAAGAAAAGATACTAGGTGTTATTATATATCTTCCTAAAATTGCAATATCTGAAGGTGCTTCATCAACAGGTGGCTTCTCGACCAGATCGTTAACCTTGTATACACGTTCGTCGATGTGTTTACAATCAGCTATTCCATATTTATTAACTACTTCATGAGCTACCTTCTGAACTCCAAGTACAGATGTCTTGTATTCGTTGTAAACATCTAGCATCTGTGATAAGCATGGCTGTTTTGAAACAACAACATCATCACCAAGTAATACCGCAAAGGGTTCGTTACCGATAAAATGTCTTGCAGTAAGTATTGCGTGACCCAGACCTCTTGGTTCTTTTTGTCTGATGTAGTGGATATTGGCCATATCGGAAATCTTTTTAACCATTTCCAACATTTCCATTTTTGAATTTTTCTCCAGCTCCAGCTCTAATTCTATAGAACGGTCAAAGTGGTCCTCTATAGATCTTTTGTTTCTTCCTGTTACAATAATAATGTCCTGAATTCCTGATGCTACAGCTTCTTCTATAATATATTGTATAGTGGGCTTATCTACAATTGCCAACATTTCTTTTGGCTGTGCCTTTGTAGCAGGAAGGAATCTTGTTCCTAATCCGGCAGCAGGAATAATTGCTTTTCTTACTTTCATATATACCTCCTTGTGTTATTGAAGCTTGAATCGTTCATTGTTATCTTTGGCTGTAATATTAAGCTGTAATGAGCAATCGGCATAGTGCTCGTAATTAATATCAAGAGAATATTTAATATCAACACTAATATTATCCTCATCCTCAACTACATTAATTGTATCAGCATCCACACCTACTAACATATTGCCATAGGGCGTAATGTAATTAGTGATATTTCTTTTGTTTTCTTCAAAGGACATATTTACATTTGTATAACCACTTTTGCTTATGTAAAATGTGTCATTATCGAATTTTGCCATATTTTTTATTACTTCATGCTCATTATCGACTATTTCGTTATAAAGAAGATAGTGTACATTTTTTTTCTTATAATAACTACCGTTTGTTATGACTTCAATTTTTTCAGGTTCTCCATCCCCTGTATTTTGAAGGCCAGAAACGGTGACAAGTACATCTTTTGTCATTTCAACCTCTAGTATTTTTCTATATCAACCTTGGTGGTTGTAAGAGAATCATTATTAAGTATATTAGCTGCAAATGAGCGAAATTTATCTGCCAAATCACTTACGAAAAACTCATGGTCAAGACCATTTAGCTTAAAGCTTTCTTCACTAAGCAGATTCTCATTTGTAAGAAGCTCTTTAAGACTTCTGGCTGTTTCATAGGCGGGATTAACAAGCTGAACATTCTTTCCCACAATTCTTGATATTGCCGGAGCAAGAAGAGGATAGTGTGTACATCCAAGAATAAGAGTGTCTATATCAAGCTTAATTAATTCCTCAAGATAACGTCTTGCAATTTCGTCAGTAACAGGATCATCAAGCATTCCCTCTTCTACTAATGGACAAAAGAGAGGACATGCCTTTCCGAATACCTTAATAGATGAATCTATATTTTTGATGAAACGATTATACATTGAACTGTTGATAGTACCTTCTGTTGCGATAACACCTATTTTTTTATTAACAGTTTGTTTTGCCGCAACTCTGGCACCTGGTTTAACAACGCCTATTATTGGAATTGACAGTTCTTTTTCAACTTCCTCTAAAGCGTAAGCACTCATGGTATTACATGCAATAACAAGTGCTTTTACATTTTGAGTTGTAAGAAAATTAATAATCTGTCTGGTGTATTTAAGTATGGTGGTTTGGGACTTGCTACCATAGGGAACCCTTGCGGTGTCACCAAAGTATACTATTCTCTCATTGGGAATCTGCTGCATGATTTCTCTTGCAACGGTAAGTCCTCCCACACCTGAATCAAAGACACCAATAGGAGCCTTGTTATCTGACATTAATAAAACCTCTTCTCTATTTCATATTTCACATATGAATATTTCGTTGCTGTGAGTAGAAAATATATATAGCTAATTGTAGCCCGTTATTATGATTAATGCAAGGAATAGAAATTAATCCTCAAACTGATTTAGAATGTTTCTTTCCTGATTATCAATATGGATTTCTATTGCCTTACGAGCATTATCTGCATCACCGTTTTCGATGTATTTTACAATGTTTCTATGTTCTTCAATTAATCTTAGGTGATGACTTGAATCCTTAATATATTCCATTCTATAGCGATAAACTCTGTCTGCAAGGTTATTAACCATCTGGATTAGGCGATTGTTCTTAGAAGCAGTAAGGATAATATCATGGAATGCAACATCAGCCTTGGCGATAGTAGTTGCATCCTTGGTTAGAATTGATTTTTCAAAGTCATCCTCCGCTTCCTTTAGAGCTGTAAGGTCGTCTTCTGTTTTTCTTACTGATGCTAAGCTTACAGCAAGAGAGTCAAGAGAACGTCTGACCTCTAAAACATCTCTCATATCCTTAGTGGAAATCTGTGAAACCTCTGCGCCCTTTCTTGGAATCATAGTAACCAGACCCTCAAGCTCCAGCATACGTATTGCTTCGCGTATTGGTGTACGGCTTACTCCGAGTTTTTTGGCAAGATGAATTTCCATTAATCTTTCCCCGGGCTTTAATTCTCCTGTTAAAATGCCCTGACGTAATGTGTTAAAAACAACATCTCTTAATGGTAAAAATTCATCAATACACAATTCTAGTTTATGTTCGTCCATAGCTTTCCTCTTAAAAAAATAAATTATAAATCAGGTGTATATGGTTCTGTTAAAAATATATCTTTAACGTAATCAAGCTCCTTCATAGTAAAAAAAGCATTCTTCGCATCCGTAATATTATCGTATATACCAAAAACCGTTGGGCCACTGCCACTCATTAGTGAATTTCGTGCCTTGAGCCTAAGCATATCATTCTTAATTGTATTAATAACGGGGTATTCAGACACCGTTACTTCCTCTAAAACATTAGCCATTCTGTCAGTAATTCCTGTAAGGCTGTTATTAGAAAGAGCCTCACACATTCCATCAATATCAGGGTGATTATATGACGGAACAGAATCAAGTTTTTTATATACCAGAGCTGTTGATACATCTATGTCCGGTTTAGCAATCAGTATATGACATTCCGGCATGGGAGTAAGGGATGTGAGTTTTTCGCCTATTCCCTCTGACAAAGCTGTACCTAGCATAATGCAATAGGGAACATCGGCTCCGATTTTGACTCCCAGTTCTCTTAATTTTTGTTGGGTATAGTTTAAGTTTAGAAGCTTATTGATACCAATAAGTGTAGCGGCAGCATCAGTACTTCCGCCTGCCATACCGGCAGCCATAGGGATTCTCTTTGTCAGGGATATTTTAAGACCGGTATTTACCTTGGATTCATCAAGAATCAGCCTGGCAGCTTTGTATATAAGGTTATCCCGGTTAGTAGGTAGATTAGCATTATCTGATTTAAGAATAATGTCATTGTCATCAGTGGTTGATATGGTTATGGTGTCATACAGATTAATACTTTGCATAATCATTTTGACTTCGTGATATCCGTTGGGTAAGCATCCTAAAACATCTAGCCCTAGATTAATCTTAGCATAACCATTTAAAGTAATAGAATCCATTGCTTATATCCTTTCCTTAAGGGAAAAACAACGTTGCACATTGTATACAATATATCATTTTAAAGAACAGATAGTCAAGTTATACATTTTAGTTGAATAGAGTTACTATTCAGCGGTAGGTCAAAGTACTTGCTATTGCAGCCGTAAGAACATGATTATAAATGTATTTTTGTTTAGTCAGGATCTGAACAGTAACTGAATGGATAACTATGTAAAAAAAGGCATGCACGAGGCATGCCTTAAATACTAAATTTTAAAGTGCGCTTGCTGCATCCTTGTCAAGAACAAGTGTAAAATCAGGATGAAGCTGAAGGATTGAAGCAGGAACCATAGGGGTGATAGGACCAAAGAAAGCCTTTTTAACTGTATCGGCTTTGTTGGCACCTGTTGCAATAAGAACAACCTTTTTAGCGTTCATAATTGTCTGAATACCCATTGTATATGCCTGCTTAGGAACCTCGTCCATTGATGCAAAAAATCTTGAATTAGCCTGAATAGTGCTTTCTGTAAGATCAACACAGTGTGTTTTCTTCACAAACTCATCACAGGGTTCGTTAAATCCGATATGTCCGTTAGGACCAAGTCCGAGAAGCTGAAGGTCAATTCCACCTAAGTTCTCGATTATATTTTCGTATGTTTCGCAGGCTTTATCAGCATCTGGCTCAAGTCCGTTCGGAACGTTTGTGTTGTTGATGTCGATGTTTACCTTTGAAAAAAGATGATCATTCATGAAATAACGATAGCTTTGATCGTTGTCAGGCTTAAGACCTCTGTATTCGTCAAGATTTACACTCTTAACTGCGGAAAAATCAAGATCTCCTTCCTTATAAAGTCTTACGAGCTTCTCGTAAGTACCGATAGGTGTTGAACCTGTTGCAAGGCCAAGTACGCAATCGGGTTTTGTTACAACCTGTGCAGCAATTAAATTAGCACAAGCTCTGCTTGCAGCTTCATAGCTGTCTGCTTTAATAATTCTCATAGCTTACCTCCGTTTATGAATTGTTAATAAACAATAATGTAAAACAGGACCAGCAGTTCTATGCTCTCCGAAAAAAATATAGCACAGGATTTTTTTCAATTCAATATGAAAATAATTACAAAAAATAGAGAAAAATCATGGTTTTTCTTTGTTTAAATATTTCAAAATTATGATTGTTCACTAAATGGGTTTGTGATAAAATTAGTAATGTTTGCGTACGAGTATAATCGTAAGAATAAGGAGATATGTTATGAAAAAAAGAATTGCAGTTATTGTAGCAGTTGTGTTGGCATGTCTGTCAGGCTGTAATACACAGAATGTTGAAAATGCGGTAAATACAGTTAGTGCTGAAGCTACCGGATTTTCATATAATCCGGCTGATTATGTTAAACTTGGTGATTATAAGAATCTTGAAGTAACCAGAATGTCAACTGAGGTAACTGAGGAAGATATTGCAAATGAGCTTACTTCTAAGATTGAGAGTTTAGCAGCTCCGGTTCCTGTTACTGATCGTGATAATGTTGCAGAAGGTGATATTGCCAATATCGATTACATGGGTCTTTTAGATGGCGTTGCTTTTGAAGGTGGTACAGATACAGGCTTTGATTTGACAATAGGTTCACATACATTCATTGATGGCTTTGAGGAGGGTCTTGTTGGAACCACAGTTGGAGAAACAGTATCACTTAATCTTGTTTTTCCTGAGAATTATCAGAGCGAGGATTTAGCAGGACAAGAGGTTGTGTTTGTTGTTTCTGTTAACTCCATTAGTTCTAAGCCTGAAGCAACCGATGATGTTGTTAAGGAGATTACAAACGGTGATTATTCTACCGTTGCTGAATATAAGGAAGTAATCAAGGATGAAATCGGAAAGAGTAAGCTTGAAGAAGCCGATGGACAGATGTATACAGAGCTATTTACAAAGGCAGTTGATAATGCAGAGGTTATAGCTGATTTTCCTAAGGATTTGCTTGACAGCAAAATCAGTTTAATGAAGTCTAACGCTGAAGAATATGCTAAAATGTGTGGAGTTGATTTGGAAACATATCTTGGTTATATGGGAAAGACAATGGATGACTTTAATACTGAGATTGATGAGTATTCGGTAACAGCAGCAAAGCAGAGCATGGTTCTTAATGCAATTGCAGTGGCTGAGGGACTTTCTGTAAGTGATGAGGAATTAGATAAGGCTATTGATGAGTATGTTGAGATTTATGGATACGGCTCAAAGGAAGAATTTACATCAAGTGTGGATCTTAACGATTTCAGAGAATATATACTTAAGACAAAGGTTGAGGAATTTCTTGCCGATAATGCAGTAATAAAGCTTGAGGAATAGGGCATTATTTGGTAAGAGTATATGATTTTGGCACTAATGTTTAGATGATGTAGCAATAATAATAGAATAAAAAGGTGGTAAAGGCTATGGAAATGGTATCAATAAGGGAATTATTCAGAGAAAGAGAGAAGTATTTTGACAAGGAAGTTACTATTGGCGGATGGGTTAGAAATCATCGTGATTCTAAGACCTTTGGTTTTATCGTGCTTAATGACGGTACATTTTTTGAACCCATTCAGGTTGTATATGGTGATAATCTTGAGAATTTTGCAGACATCTGCAAGTTGAATATTGGAGCTGCACTGATTGTTCGCGGTAAGCTTGTGTCTACTCCCAATGCCAAACAACCATTTGAAATTCAGGCAGAGGAAGTTATTATTGAAGGTGCATCAACACCCGATTATCCACTTCAGGCAAAACGTCATTCTCTTGAGTTTTTAAGGACAATAACTCATTTGCGTGCCAGAACAAATACATTTGAGGCTGTATTCAGAGTTCGTTCATTGGCAGCTTATGCTATTCATAAATTCTTTCAGGAAAGAGATTTTGTATATGTTCATACACCTCTTATTACAGGAAGCGACTGTGAAGGTGCAGGTGAAATGTTTAGAGTAACCACTCTCGATATGGATAATATACCCAGAACAGAGGAAGGAAAGGTTGACTATACAAAGGATTTCTTTAACAAGGAAACGAATCTTACTGTAAGTGGTCAGTTAAATGGTGAAACTTATGCCATGGCATTTAAGAATATTTACACCTTTGGTCCTACCTTTAGGGCTGAAAACTCTAACACAACTCGTCATGCGGCAGAATTTTGGATGATTGAGCCGGAGATTGCCTTTGCAGATCTTAAGGACGATATGCTTCTTGCGGAAAGCATGATTAAATATATCATCCGTTATGTTATGGAAAATGCACCTGAAGAAATGAATTTCTTCAATCAGTTTGTGGATAAGGGGCTTATTGAGCGTCTTAATAATGTGGTTAATTCTGATTTTGGTCATATTACATACACAGATGCAATTAAGATTCTTGAGAAAAATAATGATAAATTCGAGTATAAGGTATCATGGGGCTGTGATCTTCAGACAGAGCATGAGCGTTTCCTAACAGAGCAGGAGTTCAAGCGCCCTGTATTTGTTACCGATTATCCTAAGGAAATAAAGGCATTCTACATGAAGTTAAATGAAGATGGTAAGACAGTGGCTGCAATGGACTGCCTTGTACCGGGAATTGGTGAGATTATCGGCGGTTCACAGCGTGAGGATGATTATGACAAGCTTCTTTCAAGAATGGATGAGCTTGGACTTAAGAAGGAGGATTATGATTTCTATCTTGACCTTCGTAAGTATGGTTCAGCAAGACATGCAGGTTTCGGTCTTGGTTTCGAGAGATGTGTTATGTATCTTACCGGTATGGGTAACATTCGTGACGTTATTCCATTCCCCAGAACAGTAAATAATTGTGATTTGTAAAATCATGTATTATATGTTAACATAATATGATGTAAGGGGTCAAAGTCATATCCCCACCTATGCTTGCATAAGGTTGGAATATGATCTGGATATTGCTTCAGCCTAATAGGATAAAGGCATTTAAAAGGGAGTACAAATGAAAAAGCGTATGTTGATTTTGGGACTTGTTTTATGTGTTGCCCTTCAGTCTCCTCTAAGTGTATTTGCTACAACAAAGAGTGAGGCTCAGGCAGAAAAGAACAGGGCTCAGGAAAACTTGAATGCTGTTAACAACAAAATAGGTGCAATAGAAGCTGATAAGGAAGAGCTTGAGGAAGAAATCGTGGAGATAGATGCTCAGCTTGTAGATCTCCTTCTTGCAGTCGATCTTATTACTGATGATATTGATAATAAACAGTTAGAGATTAACGATGCTCAGGCTGATTATGAGGAAGCTAAGGCCAAGGAAGAGAACCAGTATGAATCCATGAAGAAGCGTATCAAGTTTATGTATGAAAAGGGCGATATGAAGTATTTGGAGATGTTTCTTGAGTCTAAGAGTATTGCGGAGATAATCAATAAATCCGATTATGTGGAAATGCTTTATGATTATGACAGACAGTTACTTCTTGATTATCAGCAGACTAAGGAAGAGGTTGCAGAGCTTAAGGTTAATCTTGAGAATGAGAAGAGCGAGCTTGTTGAAATGCAGGATGAGTATGTAACAGAAAGTGAAGCTCTTGAAGAATTGATTAATCAGAAGAAAAGCACATTGGATAATTTCGATGCACAGCTATCGGCAGCAAAATCACAGGCAAGTAAATATCAGTCACAGATTAAAAAGCAGACTGAAGTGCTAAGACAGATTGAGGCAGAAGAGGCTGCGGCTAAGAAAAAGGCAGAGGAAGAAGCAAAAAAGAAAGCATTAGAGGCAAAAAAGAAAGCTGAAGCCGAGGCTAAGAAGAAGGCCGAAGAAGAAGCTAAGAAGAACGAAGAGAGTAAAGAAGAATCCGAAGAAAATACAGATAATCAGAATGTTGAAGAGGAAGCTCCGGCTCAGGAAGAGAATACACAGCCGGAACCTGAGCAGCCAAAGGAGGAGAAGAAGGAATCTAGCGGTTCATCCTCCGGTGGTTCGGCTAAGGGTTCGGAAATTGCCAATTTTGCATGTAAGTATGTAGGTAATCCTTATGTACCGGGAGGCACGAGCCTTACAAATGGTGCCGACTGTTCAGGTTTTACATATGCTGTATATAAGAACTTCGGTTATTCAATTCCCAGAAACAGTTATGCACAGTCCACCTATGGACGTGAGGTTAGCTATTCAGAGGCACAGCCGGGAGATATTATTTACTATGGTGGTCATGTAGGAATATATATCGGAGGCGGTAAAATAGTACATGCAAGTACTCAGGCTACCGGAATTAAGATTAGCAGTGCTTTGTATAGATCAATAATCACTGTAAGACGAATAATTTAATAGACTTATATTCATAAAAAGAGATATTCCATTGGAATATCTCTTTTTAGTTTTCACGCCTAGCGGCGCGCTCTAACGGGCGTAAGTCCCGAATGAGCCCGGTGACAGCCTAATCACTTGTTATCTATTAACCTTGTCTTTTTTTAATGATTTATATTTTTCAATATAATGAGCAAATAATTCCTTCCATATTGTGGGATGGAACAATATTAGCATAGGGAATAACTCAAGACGACCTGCAAGCATATCAAAAATCATTACATATTTTGATAGTATTGAAAAATGCCCAAAGTTCTGTGTGGGACCTGCCATCGCAAGTCCGGGACCTATGTTATTTATTGTAGCTGCAACTGATGTAAATGTTGTTACTAAATCCTTATTCTCAAATGAAAGAATAAATACCGAAATTGAAAATAAAATAGTGAATGTTATGAAATATACATTTGTAGCTCTCAGTACAGTGTAATCAAGCTCTTTATCATCTAAACATATTCTTTTAACACTTTTTGGATGAATGTATGAGGAAAATTCCTTGAATATGGTTTTTATTAAGATGATAAAACGAGAAACCTTAATTCCGCCACCTGTACTTCCTGCACATGCACCTATAAACATTAGAAAGACTAAAATAAGTCGGCTGGTTTGCGGCCATAAATCAAAATCAGTTGATGAAAAACCTGTTGTTGTAATAATTGAGCCTACCTGAAATGCAGCGTGTCTTAACGCATCTGCTGAGGATTGGTAGTACTTTGAAATATTTAAAAATATAATTCCTATTGCTGCTAATATAATAACAAAATAGTGCCTTACTTCTTCCATTGTGAAGGCTTTTTTAAACTGCCTGAATACTATGAAATAGTAGGCATTAAAGTTAACACCAAACAAAATCATAAATATTGTTACAACCCATTGAAGGTAAGGGGAATAACTGGCGAAGCTGTCATTTTTTATTCCGAATCCGCCTGTTCCCGCTGTTCCAAAGGCTGTATTAATTGCATCGTAAATAGGCATTTTTCCGGCAATAAGGAACAAAAATTCAATAATTGTCAGGGCTAAATAAATAATATAGAGAATACGGGCAGTTGATTTGATTTTGGGAACCAGCTTACCAACTGAAGGGCCGGGGCTTTCTGCCTTCATAATATTCATCTGGGAACCACCGCTTAATGGAATGATAGCCAGTAGAAATACAAGAACTCCCATTCCGCCTATCCAGTGACTGAAACATCGCCAGAATACACAGGATTTTGCCATAGATTCAACATCATTTAGTATACTAGCTCCTGTTGTGGTGAAGCCGGATACTGTTTCGAATAATGCATCCGTGAAGGAAGGAATTTCACCGCTTATGTAAAATGGAAGTGCTCCAAAAAAACTTAAGAAAATCCAGCTTAGGGCTGTGATTAAACATCCTTCTTTTAGATAGAAGATTAGGTTAGCCGGTTTTTTCCAAGTCATACAAAAGCCGAGAAACAGACAACATAAAGCTATCTGAACAAAACAGATACCACATTTTTCGCGGTAAATCAGAGCTACAAGAGCCGGTAACAGGAGCAAGGCTGCTTCTATTTTTAGCACCTGTCCTAAAACATATCTAATAATTGAACTGTTCATATTCTATGCCTTTCACTTAAGAATATCTGTAATGTTACCAAATCCTAAATGCTTAGTAACAATCATAACGGTATCATTCACCATGATGCAATCATTACCGCTTGGTATGATGATTTGACCATTTCTGTTAATGAATGCAATTAAAACGTTGTCCTTTAGCTGTAGCTGTGTCAAGGGAATGTTGGTTGCAGATGATTCTTTTTCAATATTAAATTCAATAGCCTCTACACGATTGTCAAACATGTGATATAGGGTTTCAATATTGGAATTTCTGGAATTGTTTTTGGCACGTACATAGGCAACAATTGCCTCGGAGGTTATATATCTGGGATAAACAATACTTCCCAAATCAAGCTTTGAAACAACTCCCCTAAAATTAATCTTGTTAATCTTGGTAATTACCTTAGCAGAAGAGATTTGTTTTGCATATAAAGTCAGCATAATATTTTCTTCGTCTATATCTGTAAGAGGAATAAATGATTTGACAGTATCTATTCCTTCTTCATGTAACAATTCCTCGTCTGAACCGTCTCCGTTTATGATAATTGCTTTCGGAAGAAGGCTACTTAGTACGTTGCAGCGTTTTTTGTTGGATTCAATGATTTTGACTGATATTCCCATATTAAGAAGCATATTTGCAAGATAATATGAGCTTGTTCCACCGCCCACTATAAGGGAATCCTTTATTTTATTTATTTTGACACCGATTTCGTGAAAGAAATCATTAACTGCTTTTCTTGAAATAACAAATGATATTGTATCCTGAGCTAATATTTTAGAATTACCTGAGGGGATGAATACTTCTTCACCACGTTCAATTGCACAAATCAGAATCTTTGTTTGGTATTTCCTGGGAAGTTCTGATAGTGTGAGTCCATTTAATTCACTATCATCTGTGACTTTGAATTTTATTAGTTCGGCTTGACCTCGGGCAAATGAGCTAACATCAAGAGCGGATGGGGTATAAAGAATACGTGAAATTTCTTTGGCTGTTTCGTATTCGGGGTTAATAACCATAGCAAGGCCTAACTGATCCTGCAAGAAAGGAGCTTCCTTACTATATTCAGGAGTACGTACTCTTGCAATCGCTGAACAATTGGCTACCTGCTTAGCCAACGTGCAACATAATAGATTCAATTCATCGGAATCGGTAACGGCTATTATTAAATCAGCATTTTTAATTCCGGCTTCTTCTAGGATAGTAAAGCTGGCACCATTGCCAACTACTCCCATTATATCGTAACTATTTGTTAAGTTTTCCAGTGCAGTGTCATCATTGTCAATAATAGTAATATCGTGACCCTCCTTGGCCAGCATCTCTACCAGCGTAGAACCGATTTTACCGCAACCTACTATTATAATGTGTAATCCCTGCTTTGAAGAGTTTTTGTTTATTAGGTTATTAAACATAATCAGACCTCGCTATTAGAAAAAGTTTTGTAACGTGTTGTACGTCTTAGCCATTCACATAATTATATATATTCTTTGCATAATATTGCAAGATAGAATATTAATGATACAATATTCACGGGTGTAATCTCCTTTATTATTTTTCATAATGATCTATCTAAGGAATAAGGATTGTTCTCATATTCTGTTCAACTGTTTATTATGCAGGAAATATAATAAAAATAAAATATTGTTTAATCATTAAACTAATTATTGAAACATAAATAGGAGTATGCTATACTATTACAGCATTAGATGTGTAATTATAGTTGGATTATATTTAGAAAGGAAGTTTACCATGAACAAGTTGGAATTACAGAAAACAGCCAATGAAGTTCGCAAGGGAATTGTTACTGCTGTTCATGCAGCAAAAGCAGGACATCCGGGCGGATCATTGTCATGTGCGGATATTATGACATATCTGTATTTTGAAGAAATGAATGTAGATCCTAAGAATCCTAAAAAGGAGGATAGAGATCGTTTTGTGTTATCTAAGGGACATTGTGCGCCGGCTTTATATTCAGCACTTGCACATAAGGGCTTCTTCCCTGTTGAAGAACTGACTACACTTCGTAAATTAGGTTCTCATTTACAGGGACATCCTTGTATGCAGCATACGCCGGGTGTTGATATGAGCAGCGGTTCATTGGGACAGGGAATTTCTGTTGCTACAGGTATGGCACTTTCAGCTAAAATGTATAATGATGACTTTAGAGTATATACTCTCTTAGGAGACGGAGAAATTGCTGAAGGACAGGTTTGGGAAGCAGCAATGTTTGCAGGATTTAAGAAGCTTGATAACCTTGTAGTTATTGTAGATAATAACAACCTTCAGATTGATGGTGCTATCACAGAGGTTTGTGATCCATATCCGATTGATGAGAAGTTTAAAGCATTTAATTTCCATGTAATTAATTGTGATGCACATGATTTTGATTCTCTTGATGCAGCATTTAAGGAAGCTCGTAACACAAAGGGTATGCCTACTGCTATTATTGCAAAGAGTATTAAGGGTAAGGATGTATCATTTATGGAGAATAACGTTTCATGGCATGGTGTGGCTCCTAACGATGAGCAGTATGCTGTTGCTATGGCAGATCTTGAGAAAGTAGGTGAAGCATTATGTCAGAAGTAAAGAAAATCGCTACCAGAGAAAGCTATGGTAATGCTTTGGTTGAAATTGGTAATGAGCATGATGATCTTGTAGTATTAACTGCTGACCTTGCTGCAGCTACTAAGACAGGTATTTTTAAGAAGGCTCATCCGGATAAACATATTAACTGCGGTATTGCTGAGTCAAATATGACCGGTATTGCAGCAGGTCTCGCAACTACAGGTAAGGTACCTTTCTGCTCCTCCTTTGCAATGTTTTCAGCAGGACGTGCATTTGAACAGGTACGAAACAGTATAGGTTATCCACATCTTAATGTTAAGATTGGTGCTACACATGCAGGAATCTCTGTTGGTGAGGATGGAGCTTCTCATCAGTGTAATGAAGATATTGCTCTTATGAGAACTATACCCGGAATGGTTATTATTAATCCTGCAGATGATGTTGAAGCCAGAGCTGCTGTTAAGGCTGCTTATGAATATGTAGGACCTGTATATTTACGTTTTGGACGTGCGGCAGTTCCTGTATTTAACGACGAAGCAACATACAAGTTTGAAATAGGTAAGGGAATTGTACTTAAAGAGGGTAAGGATGTTACAATTGTAGCTTCCGGTCTTACAGTTCCTGAGGCTATGGAGGCTGCCAAGCTTCTTGCTGCTGATGGTATAGATGCTGAGGTTATTAATATTCATACAATTAAGCCTCTTGATGAAGAGCTTATTATTGCTTCTGCTAAGAAGACAGGAAAGGTTGTAACAGCAGAAGAGCATTCTGTTATAGGTGGTCTTGGTTCTGCTGTATGTGATTGCTTATCAGAAAAGCTTCCTACACCTGTTAAAAAGATTGGTATGAAGGATGTATTTGGAGAATCCGGTTCAGCTTCGGCTCTTATTCATAAGTATGAGCTTGATGCTGAGGGTATCTATAAGCAGGTTAAAGAATTTTTAAAATAATTAATTTTGATTTTTGAGGGCATTTGTCGTTTGGCAAATGCCCTTTTTCCTTTACGCATAAATTAACGGATGATATAATTTTTTTAATTCACCATGTTTGGGAGATAAAAATGAATGAACTGATTTTTTTTGAAAAAATAATAAAAGAAAGAATATGGGGACTGGAATATTGGCTTGTAAGTGCTCATGAAAATGGAGACACTGTCATAAAAAATGGTGAATATAAGGGAAAAACTTTGTCCTGGTTGTGGAATAATAAAAGAGATTTGTTTGGTAAGTTTGATTCGGATGATTTTCCCCTACTGGTAAAGACAATTGATGCGAAAGATGATCTTAGTGTGCAGGTTCATCCAAATGATGGGTATGCAGAACTACATGAAAATGGTTCAAAAGGAAAAAATGAAACCTGGTCTATAATGTCTTGTGAGTCCAATGGAAGTATAATTATTGGACATAGAGCATCTAATATAGAAGAAGCTGTAAAAATGATTGAGGAAAACAGGTGGGATGATTTTCTTAGAACTATTTCCATAAAAAAAGGTGATATATTTCAAATAGCTCCGGGGACTGTTCATGCAATTAAAAAGAATACCAGGCTTATGGAAATTCAACAAAATTCAGATATTACCTATAGACTGTATGATTATAACAGAATGCAGAATGGAAAAAGGCGTCAGTTAAATATAGAAAAAAGCTTAGATGTTATTGTTGCGCCTTATGTAGAACCTGATAATTATGTTACTGACAGAGATAATGGAGTTGTAACCTGCCAATATTATAGGGTTGACAGATATGAGATTAAGGGAGCTATGACTTTTGATTTTAATGAATACTTCAAGGTTATAGGTGTTGTAGAGGGAAAAGGATTAGCAGATGGTATTGCGATAAATGAGGGTGATGCATTTATTGTAAGCGCCGGTGATGGACAATATACTATTGAAGGTGAAATTACAATATTGATTACATATATTTAAATGATGTATAATACTCTTTATGTTAACTGTATATTAGGTTGTACTGTTTGCAGCTTTTTAATATTGATTATTTTGCAGAACATTAGACTGTGAATTGCGATACCCCTGTCTTAGTCCGTAATCAATCCTTTTCTGGGTTATATGCCTATATCGAGTCGAAGCGGTGGCAGAA
The DNA here is from genome assembly GCA_045627745.1 of Lachnospiraceae bacterium. Taxonomy (GTDB): domain Bacteria; phylum Bacillota; class Clostridia; order Lachnospirales; family Lachnospiraceae; genus UBA2868. Next base: position 19,420 of record JAZQOI010000024.1, read on the forward strand.
AACGCATATGAATAAGCGATTTAAATAGTTAATATAAGATTGATAAGAGGAGAATAGAATGAAATTTGGTGCATTGGAAGCCGGCGGAACCAAAATGGTCTGTGCCGTTGGATTAGAAGATGGAACAATTATTGATGAGGTTGTGATTAAATCAGAAACTCCCGAAGAAACCATGCCGAAAATCATTGATTATTTCAAAAAATCGGACGTTGATTCGTTGGGTATTGCATGCTTTGGACCTATTTCCCTTGATAAAAAAAGGCCTGACTATGGGTGCATTCTTACAACACCTAAGTTGGTATGGCAGAACTATAATATGTTGGGTAGGTTAAAATCAGAATTGGACATACCGATGGAAATAGACACTGATGTAAATGGTTCGTGTTTAGGGGAAATCACCTTCGGATGTGCTAAGGGACTTGATTCTGTGATTTATATTACCATAGGAACCGGAATTGGTGTTGGAATTGCTATAAACGGGAAGCTTTTGCATGGTATGCTTCATCCGGAAGCAGGGCATATTCTTCTTACACGGCATCCTAAGGATACCTTTAATGGTTTTTGCCCGTTCCATTCTAATTGTTTTGAAGGTTTGGCAGCAGGTCCTGCAATAGAGAAAAGATTTGGCAAACCGGGATATGAACTTGCAGATAATGATTTGGCATGGGAGATTGAAAGCTATTATATTTCGCAGGCTGTATCAAATTATGTTATGACTTTGTCTCCTAAAAAGATTATTCTGGGAGGAGGCGTTATGCATCAAGAGCAGCTCTTTCCTTTAATAAGGAAACAGACGCTTGAGATGTTAAACGGATATATTGTAACTGATGAACTTAAAGATATTGATAATTACATTGTTCCGGCAAGTCTTAATGACAAGCAGGGAATAATGGGTGCAATACAATTAGCAAAGTGGGCTAAGGGGATAGAGAATTAATGGCTCAAATAAATAATTACTTCAAAAATATATATGGTGATCAGTCTGAATTCAGGGCCAAAATCAAAAGACACAGAATGTCTATTTTTTACAGGACGATTTTGGTGATTTTAATACTGGCGGCGGCCGGTGTGTTTTTGATTACGTACAACAAGAACCTTACATACAGTGATTATACTGTAATTAAGACACTTGAATATCAGGAATCCGGAGCTGCTTCTTATATTAAATTCAATAATAATATCCTAAAATACAGTACAGACGGCATATCCGCTTTTAATATGGAAAATGAGATGCTGTGGAATCAGACCTTTGAAATGCAGAATCCATTGGTGGATGTATGTGATGACTATGTTGCTATTGGGGATTATAAAGGCAGCAAAATCTATGTATTAAACAGCTCGGGCTTACAGGGACAGATTGATACTACTTTGCCTCTGCAGAATTTCTGCGTATCCGGCAACGGAAATGTTGCGGTTGTTCTTGAAGAAGGAAATGTTACCTGGGTTAAGTTGTTTGACAAAAAGGGTAATAATATTGCCAATGACAGAACCACCATGGATAAGAGTGGATATCCTGTATCTGTGGCTATTTCTAATGATGGAACTATGTTATGCGTTTCGTATCTTGTGGTAGATAGCGGTAAAATATCTTCCTCTGTTGCCTATTATAATTTTGGGGATGTAGGTCAGAACGAAATAGACAATCTGGTAAGCGGGTATAATTATACAGGTACAGTTATGTCTTATGTTGAATTTATGAATTCAAAGACATCTTTTGCTGTGGGAGATAATAAATTTGAAATATATAAAGGTACAGAGAAACCTGAAAATATATTTGAACTGGGACTGGACAAGGAAGTAAAGAGTGTATTTTACAATGAAGAATATATTGGTCTGGTTTATCAGGAAGGTACTAGTGAAGCGCCGTTCCATATAGATGTATATGATACATCAGGTAATCTTGTGCTTGAAAAGGATTTTGCACTTAGATATTCCGATATATTATTCAATAAGGATTATCTGATTATATATAATAGCGATGAGTGTGTGATTTATACATTCCGTGGCAAGGAAAAGTTTAATGGTAATTTCAAAGAGAGTATTCTTGAAATGGTTCCAACGAACAATGTAAATAAGTATCTTATTGTTTTGGCTGACAGAACAGAAGAAATTCAACTTAAATAATCCATGTTTTTTATGGAATAAATAATTATATAATCAGTTAATTTTAAAATTACAATGTTATTTTTACTTTATAATAGAATCCGGAATCAGATAATTTGTATGTGGATTAATTAAAAATCCACAAGATATTGTGACTTAAAAAAAACATCAAAAAAAAGAAAAAAAAGTCAAAAAAAATCATTGACAACATAATATGACGGTGATATTATGATTAAGCTGTCGCTGACAAACAGCGATAAGAACCTTGAAAATTTAATAGTATAAACCAACCCTGAAAAATTTCTTACAGTATATTTTTCGGAACAAAACCTAAACAGTAGATTAGGATGGAATAAGCTAGAAAGTTTATTCTGAAAGGATAAAACTTAA
>JAZQOI010000025.1:0-1580 GCA_045627745.1 Lachnospiraceae bacterium
AAATCCTGCACGACCTGTCTCGTTAAGATATGCATAAAAATATGAAATCCAAAGGTAGTTTCCATTACCGATTTCCTTTGTTTTTGCATTTACACCAGGAAGTCCAAAAGGAAGTCTACCTGCACTTTGAGCAGATTCAGATTTAACCTTATCAACATTAAAAGGCGGGTTCGCCATTACGTAATTACAGCAACCTTCAAGGTTATGTGCATCATGATAAAAACTGTTTGCTTCATCACCTGACTTAATTACACCTGTTAATCCATGTACAGCCATATTCATAAGACAAAGCTGTGCATTATATTCCACTTTCTCCTGACCGTAGAAAGTCATACTGCTATTTGCTTGTAATCCTGCTTCATTTACAAAATCACCAGTCTGTACGAACATACCACCTGAACCACAAGCTGGATCAAGAAGAACACCTGACTTTGGCTCCAATATATTTACGATCATTTTCACCAATGACTTCGGTGTAAAGAACACACCATCATCAGAGGCAATATTCTTAGCAAACTTATTGAGGAAGTATTCATATATTCTTCCGATTACATCCCCGCCAACCTCATCAAGAGCATTATTGTTAAAGATACGAATAAGCTCAGAAAGAAGTTCATCAGAAAAGTCTGTGTAGCTTTTAGGCAATACACCTGTAAGCTGTTCACTCTGTGCTTCTACGAGTTCCATTGCATTATTTACGACTTCGCCAAGAGAATTCATTGGCTGACCAGCTGTATTTTTAATGTCAGCTGCAATTATATTCTCTGGAAGATTTACAAGATAATCATACTGTGCTTCCTTAGGAAGATATAATGCACTTTTAGCTGCGAAATCACTTGCCTCTACTGGAATCTGTCTGCCGTTACGTACTGGTCTTGTTTTTAATACTTCCGCTTCTACCATCTTAAAACGGCTATATGCATATCTTAAGAAAAGAAGTCCAAGTACAGGCATACAGTATTGATTTGATGTAAGCTTAGAGCCTGCACGTAATAAATCAGCAGATTCCCAAAGGTCTGCTTCTAATTTTTTAATCTTACTATTGTCCATAATTAAAGTACCTCCAAGTATATAGTAATCCTGATAATGTACATAAATCAGGACTTGATATATTTACCCGACTTAATTCTTTTGTCAACCGGCTTCTCCGCATCCATAGGAATGGCCCAAGCGCGCCCAAACTTGACAACTCCCGGTATCATACCTTCAATGCATATGGTTTGGAGTCTACGCTCTGATAATCCCCACTTTTCTGCTGCCTGTTTTACTGTCATAAATTCCATGGTTTTAATCTCCATATATTCACTATAAAACGACAAGATTTCCTTTTTATTATACAGCGGAATACCGCCGAATACCAACATAAAAATAGCCAAATATACATAGAATATATCTGGCTACGGATTATTAATTAATTGACCCAACGTGGTCCGCATCGTAGAAAGGCGTGTTGGGTTCTGTTATATTTAATATATCTGCTCGTTCTCAGAATTTCAATACCAAATTCACTATCTATGCTGTATGATTAATTTTTATATCATACTTCTCTTTAAATTTCGAGCAACGGTTTGGTAGTAAAA
>JAZQOI010000026.1:0-18306 GCA_045627745.1 Lachnospiraceae bacterium
ATTTTTCTGCAAAAAATGGCTACTTTTTCATGTTTTGGCGGGTCATAAAGGTGCATACAGCCTCTTACGTGCAAGCACGACGAGTCAGCATGACCTTTTGACCCTGGTATCATTATATTTTTTTATGTAATTTAAGTCAAATAATTGTGCATAATACAGTTTTAGTTTTATTTAATAAAATATATGGTAAAATATACAGATATGAAGATATGGCCTTAGACGGATTGCTAAGGTGCGCATGGGAAGATGCTGTATTGAATATAACTCACATCTTGCGGTCAAATACGCCGAGTTGTTTTTGGATGTTATTTAGAAAGGAATCTGTATTGCTATGAAAAAAACAGTATACTTGATTATTATAATTATTTTATCGGTATTTATTGTTATTCTTGCTGGAAAAGCTATTACAAATTTAAGTGATAATAATGTAAATACTGTATCGGAAAATGCTCAGGAAAACAGTAGTGATTCTGTATTTCCTGAGGGGCTTGTTACTGAGGAAACAGTAACCATGTCAAATGAGATGATTGAAGAAGGATTAAGAGCCATGGGTGTTCTTATTACTGAAGAGTACTATTTTACTCAGGTTGAACAGTATAATGCCAGTAAGAAGATTGCCTGGGTATTTAAGGCAGAGTCGGAATTCACCTACAGCTATGATGGTGTTGTGTCGGCAGGTATTGATTTTGAACAGATTGATGTTAATGTTGATAATGATAACATGAAAATAACCGTAAGCATTCCTGAGGCTGAGATTCAGAGTGTTTCTATTGATTATGACAGCTTTAAAATCTATTCAGAGGAGCAGTCTATATGGAATAAGTTGTCTATTGCGGATTACAATACTTCATTAACTGATTTTGAAAAAACAGCCAAAGAAAAAGCCCTGAATATGGGACTTATTGATAAAGCTAATAATAGCGCAGGGGTGGTTATTTCCAATTTTGTTAACAGTCTTGTGGATACACAGGAATATACAGTGGATTATGTACAAAAGTAGGTGAGGGTATGGATGATAATAAGTTTAAGAATATAATTGTTGTGTTGATTGCTATTGTGGTGGCATTGTTCTGTATTGCCGTAATATCACCTAAGGCTTCAGATGTTAAGTACCATGAGCATACTATTATGGTAATTGACAAGGATATTGATACTACGTTAAAGCTTACCGGGGCGGCTACAGGCGCATCTGCGCTTATTTCGCTGTTGCCTAATGATAGCTGTACTCCTATTTCAGAGGAATTGGCTGAACTGGCAAAATATTTTCTTATAGTCCTTAGTGCGCTTTATCTTGAAAAATACCTTGTTACAATAACGGGTTTTGCTGCATTTATGGTGTTAATTCCCGTGGGATGTTTGTGCTTTATTATAGGATATCTTTTAAAGAGGGATGCTATTCGTAATATTGCTGTAAAAATCGTTTTCACAGCACTTGCGGTATTCCTTATTATTCCTGTAAGCGTTAAGGTATCGGATTATATTTATGCTACTTACGAAAATTCCATTCAGGATACAATTGATGATGCCAATGAGATTAGTATTCAGCAGGAGGAAAGTGGTTTTATTAAGAATTTATCCGCTTGGATATTAAGCTCTGAAAATGGCGCTCTTGATTATGTTACCAATATACTTAATAATTTTATAGAGGCTCTGGCAGTTATGATAGTTACAAGCTGCCTGATTCCTGTACTTGTATTTTTACTGTTTATATGGATTATTAAATTAATAGGAAATGGATTTAGTGCATCAGGTGGCAGATAGAAGTCCGTTTGATGAATAATGTTTACTGTGTTTGTAATTACGCATTATGCGTACTTATAAAAATATATAAGAGGAGAAAAGAAGTTATGAAGAAAAAGCTATTAATGTTACTACTTGCAGGAGGAGTGCTGTGTTTGCCGGGTTGTAGCCGGGAACAGGTTACATCTGTGGAAACAAATGACGAGGTTATGGAAACAGTTGATGATTCTGAAGCTACTGAGGATGCTTCTACAGAAGAGTCTGAGGATGTGGTAGGAAATGATGACAATGCTATTAATAATTGGGTAGGCTGTTCCTTTGAGGATTTAGATGCTCAATTCACACCGGGTATTGTTATTCCCGATGAGGCTGAAGCTGTTGATTGCCGTATGAATGATGCTATTAATATGGGTGAGATTGATTTTTCTATGGATAGATTAGCTTATACATTCAGAGTAAGCTATACGGATGCGTTAGAGGACATTTCAGGCATGTATTATGAGTGGGACGTAGAAGATGAAGTAAATATTAAAGGATGCCCGGGAATAAGCGCTAGAAGCATTTCAGAGGAGGGCTATGTAGATGTAATATATTGGTATGATGAAGCCGGTAAGAAAACCTTAAGTCTTTCTACAATGGCTGCTGATCTTGATGGCTATGATATTCAGGCAATTGCAGAGCAGATTTATGGCAATGCTGATGCTGAAGCGGTAGACGAAAGCGAGGAGTCAGTTGATACTGAATACTGGAGCTGTAAATACGATAAGACTTTCCTTAATTCAAGAGAAGAGGATGGAGAATGGATATTTGTATTTGATAATCCCGATGTTCAGACTGCAGGCTCTGACTATGTGGCAATTAAAACTGTAGAAAATTCAAACTATACAGAGGTTCTTGATTCTGTAAGTAAGGATTATAATGACCCGAATCCGGAATATGAATATAATATGTTTGGCGCAGAGGGCTATGATTCATATAGATATTCATTCCCTACAGCTCCATCTGAGGGTAGTGGTCTTAATGTAATTACTGATTATACTGCAATTCCTGTTGGAGATGATGTTATTCTTATTGAGGCGTATACCACTGTTGAACCTGAAGATGAGATTGGATATACTGTATCCGGTGCATTTGAATATTTACTTGGAACCTTTACGCTTAAGAAATAATATGTGAGTTAACAGCAATAGTACTTGTAATATTTTATATTAAATTGTGAGTATGCTGAGCTTTATTTGTAAATCTGTTATAATTAAAAACAAAGAAACCGGAGGGAATTCCCTCCGGTTTCTCTGTATTCTAATTATTATTAGATAGCCTCATGGAATGTACGTGAGATTACGTCTGCCTGCTGTTCAGGTGTTAACTTAATGAAGTTAACTGCGTAACCGGATACACGAATTGTAAGCTGAGGATAGTTCTCAGGATGAGCCTGAGCATCCAATAATGTGTCTCTGTTTAATACGTTAACATTTAAATGATGTCCGCCCTTTGTAGCGTATCCATCTAATAATGATACAAGGTTATCAATCTGCTGCTGATTTGCTGCCATGATTCCCTCCTCCTTTCGTAAAAGTGAATTAGTTAATATGTTATTTATAATCGTCCAATCCCTGATGAAGGGTAGGAACACTGCAAGCAAGAGGGGTACGTGAACAATCGGTACAACCCATTGTTTCTACAGCACGAGTATCTTCTAGTTGTTCATCGTTATCAACATTGATATGTCCAACACCTTGATCGATTGCCCCGTCTAAGAAAGCAACTAAATCATCGATTTTTTTGTTGTCATCCATTGCTATACCTCTTTATTGTATTAATCTAATTATTTATTCAAGTCGATTTCAATATCGCCTGCGAATACCTGATCTTCTTTACCAAGAGCACCGGGGATGATTGTGAAGGTATTTGAAATACCATCCTGTGCATCATTGAAAGGAAGCTTAGATACTGATGCAAGAGAAGCAACAGCACCATGAGTATCACGGCCGTGCATTGGGTTAGCACCAGGTGCGAAAGGCTGTCCTGCACGACGTCCGTCAGGTGTATTACCTGTAGCCTTACCATAAGTAACGTTTGAAGTAATAGTAAGGATAGAAGTTGTAGGAACACCATTTCTGTAGGTATGATGTCTTCTGATAGCTGTCATGAATGTATGAACAACCTTCTGTGCGATTTCATCAACACGGTCATCATCATTACCATATTTAGGGAAGTCACCTGTAATCTTGAAGTCTGAGATAATACCATCTTCGTCTCTGATAACCTCAACCTTAGCGTACTTCATAGCTGAGAATGAGTCAGCAACGATTGAAAGTCCTGCAATACCTGTAGCGAAGTATCTCTTAACATCTCTGTCATGAAGAGCCATCTCTGCTCTCTCGTAGCAGTACTTATCATGCATATAGTGAATTACGTTAAGTGTGTTAACGTAAACATCTGCCTGCCATTCAACCATATCCTTGAAGAGATCCCATACCTGATCGTAGTCAAGAACATCGCCTGCGAAAGGACGATACTTAGGTCCAACCTGCTTCTTGGTCTTCTCATCGATACCACCGTTAAGAGCGTAAAGTAAGCACTTAGCAAGGTTAGCTCTAGCTCCGAAGAACTGCATTTCCTTACCGATTCTCATTGATGATACACAACAAGCGATACCGTAGTCATCACCATGAGTAACTCTCATAAGGTCATCGTTCTCGTACTGGATTGAAGATGTTGTAATAGAAATTCTAGCACAGAACTTCTTGAAGTTCTGTGGAAGTCTTGTTGACCAAAGAACTGTAAGGTTAGGCTCAGGAGCTGCACCAAGGTTCTCAAGTGTATGAAGATAACGGAAGCTCATCTTTGTAACCATATGACGTCCGTCAACACCAACACCACCGATTGACTCTGTTACCCATACAGGATCGCCTGCGAAAATCTGATTGTATTCAGGTGTACGAGCAAACTTAACGCAACGAAGCTTCATAATGAAGTGATCAACGAATTCCTGAATCTGCTCTTCTGTAAATGTACCATTCTTAAGGTCACGCTCTGCATAACAGTCGATGAATGTAGAAGTACGTCCAAGAGACATTGCAGCACCGTTCTGCTCCTTAACTGAGCAAAGGTATCCGAAGTATGTAGCCTGGATAGCTTCCTGTACATTAGTAGCCGGCTTAGAAATATCGCAACCATAAGAAGCTGCCATTTCCTTCATCATCTTAAGAGCTACCATCTGCTCTGATAATTCTTCACGAAGACGGATAACTTCATCTGTCATAACACGTCCTGTAGAATCCTTCTGAGCCATCTTGTCTTCGATAAGGTAATCAATACCGTAAAGAGCAACTCTTCTGTAGTCACCGATGATACGTCCACGTCCGTAAGCATCAGGAAGACCTGTAATAATATGAGCTGTACGACAAGCTCTCATTTCTGCATTATATGCATCAAAACAACCTGCATTGTGTGTTTTACGATGTGTAGAGAAGAATTCTGAAATCTCAGGATCTACCTCATATCCATTGTCTGAGCAAGCCTTCTCTGCCATACGGATACCACCATAAGGCTGAAGTGAACGCTTGAAAGGCTTATCTGTCTGGAAACCTACGATAGTTTCCTTTGACTTGTCAAGGTAACCGGGACCATGTGAAGTAATAGTAGATACAACCTTTGTATCCATATCAAGTACTCCACCGGCAGCACGCTCCTGCTTCTGTAAATCGAGTACCTGTGCCCATAAATCTTTAGTGTTCTGTGTAGGTCCTGCAAGGAACTCGCTATCACCATCATAAGGTGTATAGTTCTTCTGGATGAAGTCACGAACATCTACTTCGTTTTCCCATTTGCCGCCTACGAAACCATTCCATTCTGATCTCATTTTGAATGCCTCCTATTTTATATTTTTTTATTAACCCGATATAAAATCTATTCGGGAGTCGCACAATCGTGACAATATCGATTATAGGTTAATCGTGTATACACGTCAAGTTTTATACTGTTTTTTTTAAGGTACAATGCCCGTAAAATTAATAATTTCCGCTTTTTTAATATATTGTTTATCAGCAGTTTATTTGTTGGGGAATTATCAGTAAATTTATCGGAATAAAAAAAGTGTATACTACTTATAATTCAATAAGAGTCTACACCGTAGGTACAATCATTAATTACACTATTGTCGAACTATGATTCTGTATTTGACTGTAATATATCATCAAATTCATCCTCTCGATAGAATACTACCCTAGTACATCGTTTTTAAATTAACCACACCATATTACTTGTCTGTTTTCGCGATAGCACAGATTCAAAAAGCCTCAGCGTAGCACCACCTCGAAAGGTGGTGTATTTCAGTGAATATATACAAAACGACTTAGTCGCATGCATAAAGGCCTTCTAAATAGTGTAGTTGCAACCAAGTCGTTTTGTATTATTATATGCTACATGATCTTATGAGGCGTGTATCTTAACAATAGGTATAGCATTTTGTTAATAGTTACGTATGTGATACAACGTGTGTAAAGATAAACGTCTCCCGAAGACTTCCTCTGCGTGCAGTAATAAATAAATTGGAATTAATTAAAACGCACTCCCTTACGGGTAGGAATATAAAACAATTTGAGTAAAATCGACGGTTGTAAAAAGACAACCCAGACATCCGTATTACGGATAAAGAGCTGATTCGTCAAGGACGAATAGCACTGGAAAAAAACTCAAAATTAGCTTAAAATGTAAATAAGAAAAGATAAATTTCAGCCGACCCTCCTTTCGCTGCTGTTTGCGAAGGAAGTCTTCGAAGCTTATAATACATCATGTTTTGTGATTTTGCAAGTACTTTTAACAAAAAAGTAACAATTTATAAAATACAAAATAAAATACATAGAATATTATGACTTTCAGTATCAATCTTTTACTTGACATTATTGACTTGAAGGTATGAGCCGATATATCATATATAAGATATTCTATTTACATCTATGTTGGAATTAAAGCTCCGACATAGATTAGCCTCAGTCGAATGGCAGTTAATTCGAATAGAAGGGAAGTGATATTATGAAACTAGAGAAAATCAACGATAATCAGATTCGCTGCATATTGTCAAAGGCAGATTTGGCAGATCGACAGTTAAAGCTTAGTGAGCTTGCTTACGGTACTGAAAAAGCCAAGAATCTATTTAGAGATATGATGAGCCAGGCCTCTTATGAATTTGGATTCGAGGCTGAAGATATTCCGCTTATGATAGAAGCTATTCCTCTTTCGGGGGAAGGAATTGTCCTTATTATTACTAAGGTTGAAGATCCTGACGAGCTTGACGCGCGTTTTTCAAATTTCGGACCTGTTGTAAACAATGATGAAGAGTATGATGAGGATTACGACGAGGATTTGGAGGATGACGAGAACGAGAACGAGAACGATAATGAGGATGAGTTTTTGCGTAAAGTAAGGCAGGATTTTATCGATATTTTATCCAATGCATTCGGACAGTCCGGATTAGAGGACGGTGAAGAAGCTATGGATATGATAAAGAAGGCATTAAAAGAAGGCAAGCCAAAGGCTATTTCGGATGCTAAGAATGAGAAGGATAAGATTAGCAAGGAGGAGCTTCTTGATAAGACTACAACTCTTGAATTTTTCTTTATTACAAGCAGCATAGATAATCTTATTGAATTTAGTAGTGTGTTAAGCAGGTATCGTAGAGGTAGTGGAAGGTTATACAAAGATCCTTGTACAGATGAGTATGTTCTTAGATTTAACTGGCTTGATAAGACAAGAGAACTTCGTAAGTTCGTGAACATGGCAAGAGAATATGGTAATGTTGAACCGGCACAGAGTTCAAGAATTAAATATCTTGAGGAACATGGTTCGGTAATTATAGAATCTGATGCCGTTATGACTTTGGCAACAGACAAAAAAGAAGCTGCACATTAACTGTGCAGCTTTTCTTAATTATAACTCATTGATTTTAGCCATAAGTGCTTCTATGTCCATTCCGTGTACCATTGCAGCTTCTGCAAGACTCTCGCCCTGAGCTGATGGACATCCGAGACAATGCATTCCCATTTCCATAAGGATTGGTGCAACATTAGGATTAACACGTAATATTTCGCCAATGGTCATATCTTTAGTAATCTCTGCCATATTTACCTCCTGATACTGATTCCCAACATTATAAATCAAGCTGAGAATACATATAATTTGAAAAAAATTGTGTTACGATTCAATGCATGAACCGTAAACAGACAAAAATGCATTTTGCCCTTTGATTATACTTTAATACCCCAAATTCTTCAATAGAGGAAATTACTTTATAATTAGTCGAATTTCTTGGTAACAACAATATCTACACTATTGTTTCTGGTTCCAACAACTATATCATCTGCCACATTTGCAAGAATAGAATGTTCAAGCTCGTCCCATTCAGGAGTAGCGCTCTTTAATGAATTTTTGTATTCGCTAAACATCCAGGTCATATCGTAGTTAGCCGGTGAGAATGCTGAAATAGAAGCACCTGAAACAATGTATGAATCAAATTCCGCAAGCTCGGCACCGGAGGGAGTATAAAGGAAAGTATCCATTATAAGTCTCATTTTACCCTTGAAGCCCTTGTATGCTTCATTTTTCTGATTCTTTGACATATTTACGAACTCTTCCTGAGTGTCAATGTCAAGATTAACCAAAGCGTGTAAACATAAATGATAGCTTTTCTTGTCTGTTTCTATATGAAATTCGCCAACAGTAAGTCCTAAAATGCCCTTTTCAAGTCCTAAAAGCTCTTCGCCGATAAGCTCAAGCCTAATTGTGTCCTTTTCGCTGAGTGAATTATATGCAGCCGCCTTTCTTATCTGGTTCTGGATTTCGGTAAGATCTGATTTGTCACCTGTAATTGTGTAAATGTCTGTCTTCATATGTAATCTCCTGTTCATTATATTTTTGATGAAGTTATTTTGTTACTGTTCAGTACCTGACCGGTAACAGTGAACTGTAACATTATTATACTTTTGCAATCTTTAATAAGACTTTTCATACTACTATATTAAATTCTTAGCAACAAAAAAGCAACAAGTGAGGATTAACTTATACATAAATTAAATGATTGATATGCTTTTTTACTATGGACACACAAATAATATGTGAATTTGCTACAATAAGCACAAGATGTTGTGAAAATTCAAACAACTGGCGACAATTGAGAGAAAAGTGTGAGAAAATACCCAAAATGTGACATATTTGTTGCTCTTTTGTTGCGCTTTCTCAGATAATATATAGCTACGTGGGGTTACCATGAAAAACACATGGAGGTTGATAAGATGGATGGAAAAAAAGGATTAAACATGAAGTTCTTGCTACTGATGTTCGGTATTATACCTTTGGCAGTAGCAGCTCTGGTATTAACAATTATTTCAATTGTACTCAGCTCAAGTAATTTGGAGAAGCAGACAAAGCAAAGCTTGATTGTAGCTGCTACAGGATTGAAGGAATATTACGAATGGGATATTGCTGAAACCGGAGAGCCTGCATACGAGCATGAATATGTTGATTCACTTAAGAGCGAGGATATTGATCTTACCGTATTTATGGGAAATACTCGTTTTTCAACATCAATTCTTAATGCAGATGGTACAAGAAATGAAGGAACCCAGGCAGGTGCAGGTATTTGGGAGAGCGTTTCAACAGGAAGCAGCTATTACTCAGATGATGTACAGATTTCGGGAAAAGATTTCTATGTATATTATCTTCCTATTAATGATTCAAACAATAAAGTGGTTGGTATGGCGTTTGCCGGTAAGCCTTGCGCAGACGTTTCCAAGGCTAAGTCATCACTTGTTCTTATATCAATTATCGCAGCCCTTGCTTTGGTTGCAATCGCAGTCGTTGTTATTATGGTTATTTCAAAGTCAGTCATTGTTCCTCTTCAGAAAACAACTGATGCACTTGAAACAATTTCAAATGGTGACTTTACAGCAGCAAACAATGCAAATTCTACTCTTTCTGAAACAAAGAGTCTTATTGATTCTTCTAAGAAGCTTCAGAGAAATATTGATAATATGCTTCGTGAAATCAGAGGCTGTTCTGAACAGCTTGTTTCTCAGGCTGAGGATGTTGCTTCATTATCGGGACAGAGTACATCAAGCTGTGATCAGGTTTCCAATGCAGTTGAAGAGCTTGCAGACGGAGCTAACTCAATGGCTGAGAACGTACAGAATATCAACGCTCAGGTAATTGATATGGGCAACCTGATTTCAAACGTAGCAAATAATGTTAATAATCTTTCATCATCTTCTTCTCAGATGAAGAATGCTAACGATGATGCATACAGATACATCACAAACATGGAACAGTCTTCGCAGAATACCTTCAGTGCAGTTCAGGGTATTAAGGAGAGAATCCTTAGAACAAATGAATCAGTTAATCAGATTAGTCAGGCAATTCAGATGATTACAGAAATTGCTTCTCAGACAAATCTTCTTGCACTTAATGCTTCAATTGAGGCTGCAAGAGCAGGTGAGCAGGGACGTGGTTTTGCCGTAGTTGCTGAAGAAATCGGTAAGCTGGCAGCACAGAGTAATGATTCTGCAAACGATATCAGATCAATCGTAGATGCAATTGTTCTTGAGTCACAGCAGAGTGTTCAGTATTCAGAACAGGTTGAAACTGCAATTGATAAGGAACGTGAGATTCTTGTTGAAACAAAAGACAGATTCGATGTTCTTAACAACGAGATTAATTCTTCGGTTGAAGATATTAGAGAAATCTCATCACAGATTGAAAATCTTGAAAATGTTAAGGGTGTTATCGTTGAAAATATCTCAGACCTTTCGGCAATCTCAGAAGAGAATGCAGCTTCTACGCAGGAGGTTAGTGCTTCGATGGAAAGTATTGCAGGAAGCATCCAGACTATCAGCGGTAACGGAACAGATATTAACAAGATTGCTAAACAGCTTAATGAAGCAGTTAACAAGTTCAGATTCTAATGATTTTTATATAAAAGAAGCTCTCGTCCTGGACGGGAGCTTCTTTTATATCGTAATATATGATAATATATAGGAATAACGCTTAGATAATGGAGAAGAAGATGGTATATACAAGTATTGATGAATTAAACACGTTTTCCTTTAGAGATTGTGAAGTTGTTAAGTATGAGGAGATGAACAACAGAATTGCTTTCGATTTGGAAGCACTTATTGTTCTTGAGAATAATACCCAGAATACTAATTTCACCAAGAGCTATGCAGGGCCTGCCAATATGGAGATTATTAATGGAAGCATAGCGGGTGCCACAAGAATTGGGTTTAAGAGATATAATGCAGATAACGTACTTATTGAACAGGAGGAAGATGTAATTCTTGATGAAAAAGATACTAGGGAGCTTATAGCATCTTTTAAGGTAAAGGATGTTGTTTATTTGTGTTCTGTGGTGGAAAAAGCTGATTCTTCCGGATATTTGCTGGAATTAGAGATTCCCGACAATGATAAAATAGCGCCTGATATGTATGAGCTGACAGTGAAGGGAGACAGTGTTAGAATCTCCTGGGATAAATATATGAGTAGAGTTCAGGATTAAATAATGAGATATTATATTTCCGACCAGCATTTTTTTCATGCTGCAATGAATGATAAAATGGATAAACGTGGATTTGCCGATGTGGAGGCAATGAATGAGTATATGATTTCACAGTTCAATTCAAGAGTCAGGAAGAATGATGAGGTTGTAATTCTTGGTGATTTTTGTTACGGAGGAGCAGCTGAAGTTAAAAGTATACTGGACAGACTGCAGGGTAAATTATATTTAATAAGAGGTAATCACGATAGATTCCTTGATTACAGAAAGTGTGAAACCGGGCGGTTTGTGTGGATTAAGGATTATGCAGAGGTACATGATAACGGTCGTCGTGTAATTCTTAGTCATTATCCAATCGCCTGTTATAATGGACAGTATAAACGTGATAAGGATGGTAAGCCACATACATATATGTTATATGGTCATGTTCATGATACGGAGGATGAACGACTGATTTCGGAATATGAGAAAAATGTCCGTGAACGTGTAGTTACCGGAATGGATGGAGTAAAGAGAAATATTCAATGTAATCTTATAAATTGCTTCTGCAAATATTCGGATTATGTTCCGCTTACCTTAAATGAGTGGATAGAACTAACAAATAATAGACGACAAGGCCTATTTGAATAATAATAATAAATAACGGAGGGTATTTAATAATGGGAAATGAAAAAACAGGGGAATCAATGAAGGATTATGAAAGAGAGCTTGAAGCATCCTTTAGAACCATTAATGAAGGCGATGTGATTAAGGGATTGGTTATTGATGTTACGGATGAAGAGGTAACACTTGATCTTAAATATTACACTCAGGGAATTGTAAGAGTATCGGATTTGAGCGACGATCCTAATTTCTCGATTCTTGATGATGTTAAAATCGGTGACGAAATGGAAGCTACGGTTATTAGTACTGATGATGGACAGGGAAATATCCTTTTATCAAAAAAACTAGCCAATTCTGTTCTTGCCTGGGATGTACTTAAGGAATATAAAAACAGCAAAAAAGAGCTTCCTGTTAAGATTTCGGAAACAGTGAAGGCTGGAGCTATATGCTATGTTGAAGGAATAAGAGGCTTCATTCCCGCTTCACAGCTTGATTTATCTTTCGTTGAAGATACAAGTGTCTTTCTGCATAAAAAGCTGATGGTAAGAATTACTGAAGTTGACCAAAACAAAGAGAAGTTGATTTTGTCAGCTAAGGAAATTCTGATGGAGAAGCAGGCGGATGAACGTGAACATAAGATTGCAATGCTTGTTCCGGGGACAATTTTTGATGGAACCGTTGAGAATCTTCAGCAGTTTGGCGCATTTGTAAATATTGGGGATGGACTTAGCGGTCTTGTCCATATTTCTCAAATATGCGATAGAAGAATCAGAAAGCCTTCTGAGGTTTTGAAGGTAGGGGATAAGGTAAAGGTTAAATTATTAAATACTAATGAGGGGAAAATTAGCTTGAGTATTAAGGCTGTCGGTGATATTTTTGGGGAAGAGGACACCGCAGAGGAAGCAGATAAGGAGCTTATGGAATATTCGGCTAATGAAGAAATAGGTACGAGTCTTGGGGATTTGCTTAAAAACTTTAAATTCAATTAAAAAAAATAACATAAAGTATTTTATGGCGATTAGTGTTCTTTTATTGTTTTTTACAGGCTGTGAAGCTGATTCTGACTCTTTGGGAGCTACAATTCACAAGGATGGTAGTGTTTCTTTTGATGTGGAAAATGAGGAGACTTTGGATTTTTATGATTGTGCAGCTGCATATTTAAAGGGTGAACGGCTTGAAAAGAAATCAGGAATGCTAGGGAATATAGATTTTGGGAAAGCTAAAATTCCCAATGCTTTTAAAGGTTCTGTGGCAGGACGATTTACCAGAGATGAAAATGTGGGACAAGAGCCGCCTTCAATAAAAGTAGAGGCAGAAAAAACAGGTGTTTCTATTGCTATGGTTGGAGATGTTTTGCTTCATGAGCCTATAGAGATTAGATGCAGAAAGAATGACGGAAGCTATGACTTTTCCCGGATATTTAAAAATACAAGGGATGAAATAGAAAATGCTGATTTGGCTCTTGTTAATCAGGAGGTAATTATTGGCGGCAAGGAGCTTAAGGTAAGCGGTTATCCTAATTTTAATGCGCCCTTCGAGATTGCAGATGAATTGGCAGAAAGTGGTTTCGATGTTATATGTCATGGAACAAATCATGCTCTTGACAGAAGCGGAAAGGGAATTAGAAATTGCCTTAACTATTGGAAGGATAATTATCCTGATATACATATTCTTGGCATTGCTGACAGTAAGGAAAAGTCAGAGGAAATATGTGTAGTCGAGGTTGAGGGGATTAGGATTGCCATTCTTAATTATACCTATGGCACAAACGGAGTTGCTCTCCCTAAGGATATGCCCTATGGGGTTAAGCTTCTTAAGGAGAATATTGTTAGAGAAGAGCTTACAAAAGCTGAAGAAATTGCTGATTTTACCATAGTATGTCCACACTGGGGAACAGAATACAGTCTGTCTGTGTCTAAGGAGCAGAAGAAGTGGAATGAATTGTTTTTTGAACTGGGGGCAGACCTTGTAATAGGGACGCATCCTCATGTTATTGAACCTGTGGAATGGACAGTGGATGAAGAAAAAGGTAGAAAAATGCTCACCTATTACTCTTTGGGGAATTATGTAAACTGGACTTCTGATGAAGGTGAGAATATACTATACAGAATGGTGGGAGCTATGGCAAAGGTGACTCTTGACAGGGATGCTGAGGGGGATGTGTATATCAGCAATTATTCTGTGGAGCCTTTAGTGTGTCATCTTGGAGAAAAAAAAGAAGGGATATGTGTATATCCCTTGAGTGATTATAGTGAAGAGCTTGCAAATAGCAATCTTATAAAAAAACAGGTTCCATCCTTTACTATGGAAAAGTGTAAAGAACTGTGTGATGAAGTATTTGGAGATTTGTGGCACTAGCCGGTGCTATTTAATAATAATGTTTGTTAGACAGATGTTGAATTTCTTAAGGTCTCCTTCGAACTTGACAAGGCCCTTCTCGTATGCTTCTTTGATAGTGATTTTGTCATCGCACATATCAATCAAGGTGGCTGCCGTGGTTGTGAGGATTCCGTCTCTGTCATAATAGTCGTAGGGCTCAACTGAAATCTGACGTCCTGCAACCTCGAAATAGAATATTCCGCAAGCTTCGTCTCCGACAATATTTACCTGAATGGCAATATGTTCAAAGACATTTCTTGCATCAGCATATTCAAAAACTTCGCGTACACGTTCAACTACTTCATTATATGTCATTGCTCTGCCTCCTGTTTCAGATAAAATAGTTATTCCGTATATTTATATTATATCACAAAATTCGCAGAAAATCAGATGATTTCAGCAATTAATGTTTTTTTTAGAGGAAAATATTATGACTTTTGAAGCTTATGTTAATCCGGACTTTACAATAGGACAGAAAATATTGTTTTTTGTTATTTCGTTTTTAGGACTTGCGATTGTTTTTACCGCAATATGTGTTTTTTCCAAAATCAAAAGTAAATCAGTTCAAAAGTCCGACAGAAAGAATTATTTTTACGAAACTGCCCATAATCTGACACAACGTTTTATGGAAATGATTATTTCGGCAACCTCGGTTATGACCTTTGCCTGTGCCTATATTATCCTTAACCATATTTATTCTCTGGCGTGCTCAATGGGTGGAGCAAAATATAAGGGATTTATTAGCTTTTGGGAGAATGGCAAGGATTTTATTTTGCTGTTGCTTATATGTATATCCTGTCTATTGAATACGCTTTTTGACAGAATTATTATCAGACTTAAGGCTGTTACCAGGGAAGAAATTGCTTCTCTTAGACTCTTATCAATGTTCTATGTGATTTTGATTTTGCTGTTTCTTAATAGAATAGGTGATGAAAGCGAGTACAGTCCTGTGATGCTATATTATCTGGGACTGATGATTGGTAGATTTGTTTATTTTGATGCTTCCTTTACTGATTTTGTCGGGGCTATGAAGAATGCTTTTAAGAATATTTTGTTGCTGGTGCTTGGGCTTGTGTTAGTAGGCGGCTTAAGCTTCTATGGTTTTAATGCAGGATATTTATTGGAGCGTAATTACTACATAGTAGGAGTATATTATACACAGCTCTTTATTTTGCTGGGAGTGTTTGTTGTTCATAATGCACGTCTTATTTATCTTTTTGTTAAAAAGCCTAAGAATTACGATGAACAGTGGGAGTATGAAACAGGAGATGAATACAGTGAGGATGAGGAGCTTTTGGATGATTCACCTGTGTATGAGGATGAGAATTTTGAAGTAACCTATAATTTGGAAGATGATAATGATTTTGATTTTATGTAAGGATACGGGATATGGAAGAATTATTAAAGTCAAAGGATTTTATGAAAATCGGTCAGGCAATAGAGCATGGAAACTGGCAGGTTGCAATGATGGCTATAGGGCGCATGATTACAAAGGCAACCGAACTTGAGGATGAATATTTTGTAAAACACTTCAAACAACTTAAGATGGCAGCGGCGTCAAGAAATAAACAACAGGCGCAAAATATTCTTGCCCTGATAGTTAACAAGCGTGCGAAACTTCTTAATGAAATGCTGAAGGATTTCGAGAGCTCGTAGAGCGGAGAAATCCGGTATCGTTGGGGGCAAAATACCTTTTGACCCCAACATCATATAAATATGTAAGAATTAAAAGGAGGAAAAAATGGGAATTATATTTTCACTGATTATTGGAGCGATTGCAGGATGGGGAGCAGGCAAAATCATGCATTCCGAAGGAAGCCTTATTAGAAATATTATTCTTGGAATTCTTGGCGGCTTTGTAGGAAGCGTTGCATTTGGACTTATCGGCTTCACCAGTACAAATGTAATCGGTCAGATTCTGACCGGAATTGTGGGCTCCTGTATTTTGCTTGCAGTAGTAAATGCAATAAAAAAATAATTGGATACTGTAAAGGATGGTGAATTAATATGAAGAAGGTTTATACATCTGTTGAAGAATTAATTGGCAATACTCCGCTTCTTGAGCTTACTAACATTGAACAGTCAGAAAAGCTTAATGCTTCTGTATATGGTAAGCTTGAATGCTTTAATCCTGCCGGCTCTGCCAAGGATCGCGTCGCCAAAATGATAATTGAAGAAGGAATTAAGAACGGTGAAATAAACAAGGATACGGTTATTATTGAACCTACCAGTGGAAATACAGGTATTGGTCTTGCAGCTATATGTGCGGCAAGAGGCATGCGACTGATTATTGTCATGCCGGATACTATGTCTGTAGAGAGAATCAAGCTCATGCAAGCCTACGGTGCAGAACTGGTGCTGTCAGATGGAAGTAAGGGGATGGCGGGGGCCATTGAAAAAGCAGAGGAGCTTAGCAGAGAAATTAAAGGAAGTATTATCGCAGGTCAGTTTACCAATCCTGCCAATCCTAAGGCACATTTCCTTACAACAGGCCCCGAAATCTACGAAGCCCTTGATGGAAAAGTAGATATATTTGTGGCAGGAGCCGGTACCGGAGGTACTATAACAGGTGTGGGACAATATCTTAAAAAGATGAATCCCGGTGTGAAAATCATAGCTGTTGAGCCTGCTAATTCGGCGGTTCTGTCCGGCGGCAAGGCCGGAAGTCATGGTCTTATGGGAATCGGAGCCGGATTTATCCCTGAGATTCTTGATACACAGGTTATTGATGAGGTAATAACAATTACTGACGAAGAGGCTTATGAAGGTGGAAGAATGTTAGCCACAAAAGAGGGAATCCTTACGGGAATTACCTCGGGTGCTTCCCTTGCTGCTGCTCTTAAGGTGGCAAGAAGAAGTGAAAACTGTGGCAAGAACATAGTTGCATTCTTCACAGATACAGGAGAAAGATATTTATCTACTCCCATGTTTAAATAATTCCAAATAATATTCCTACAATTATTGTGCAGGCGCACAGTATTTTGTAGGATATATTTTTTTCTTTAAAAATCAATTTACCGCCAAGAATTGTAACAATACATGCACTTTGCTTAATGAGAGTCATAACCGTGATTTTGCTTTCTGTAACTCCGTTGGCAATAAAAAGTGCTTTGTCAGCAAATACGAACATTATACTTAACAGCCATATCCACTTGTTTGTTATGGCGCTTTTGTTTATGGGAATACGTCTTATAAGTACAAATATCACATAGAAAATAAAAAGAAACAGCATATACCAGAACTGAAGCTGAGTACTTGTAATATCCTTCATAAGAATCTTATCGAGAAGTCCCGAAATTGCATTTAACAGACAGGATATAAAGGCGCAGATTACATAGACCTTGCTTGCTTCTTCTTTGCTGGGGGATACTGCTTTTTCTTCTTTATATAAGCCTGCTTTTTCAAGAAGAGTAAGAATCGGGCGAGGTCTGAACTTTAACATAAACAGACCAAGCCCCACAAGGATTAAACCGATACCCTGAGTGATTTTTAGGGTTTCGCCCAGAATAAAGACACCGAGGCAGGTGGCAAATAATACTCTTGAAAGATCAAGGACCCCGTAGAGACTTAAGGGAAGTCTTGAAATAGCAACAAAGCTGAGTATCCAGGCAATAAAAATCACAAAGGATTTAATTGCTACATATATATACATTTTAGGCTCCATAGAGAGTTCTTTTTCCACGTCGGGAAGTATTGTGCTAAAGATAGGGAAGACATTGACTAATAATACTTCCAGTGCCACAAGGAAAAAAGCAATGCCTGTGTATACTACAAGAACCTCCATGGCTGAATTCTTTTTAAGCGATATTTTTTTGACTATTTCTCTGGCTCCTTTGAGAAGGCCGTAAATAAGAACAAGAAGCATCCACATAAATGTACCTCATAATATAAATCAATATGCAACCTATTTCATATAACATATATGGAAGGGAAATTCAACCAGTACATCGTTTTTAAATTAACCACACCATATTACTTGTCTGTTTTCGCGATAGCACAGATTCAAAAAGCCTCAGCGTAGCACCACCTCGAAAGGTGGT
>JAZQOI010000027.1:0-62407 GCA_045627745.1 Lachnospiraceae bacterium
TGTGCTTGCACAAATATCCATTTGACGCCCAACATACAATCGAGTAGATTGAATTCTGCTCGATTGAGTGATAAATATAGAATAATATTTAGTATGGAGATTGAGTAAGATGAAGCGTAAATGTGTTCAGTGTGGTAAGGATTTCTTTCTGTCAAAGAGTGAGTTGGATTTTTATAAGAGTAAAAATCTGGCATTCCCTAAAAGATGTAAGGAATGTAGAAGCGCCAATAAAAAGAATAAGAGTCCTAAACAGGGGAATAAGCCCGGGAAAACAGATGATGGGATTACAAATGTTAAAATAGACGAGAATGCTGTTAGTGCTGTTATTAATGATATGGATATTACTAAGCCTTCAAGTGATAGCACAGCAAAGAAAACAGGAAAAGGTAAGAAGGCCATTGCCGGAATTGCTGCAGCTCTTGCAATTGTGGCAGCAGCGGCAGGTGGTAATGCATACTTACAGTCGGATTCTGCTGATAATATGACTGTTGCACAATATTATGAACAGAATTCTGTTGAAGAAGACGCAGATATTATTGATTATACATTTAAAAGTGATGATTTACTTATGCAGCATTACGAAAAACATGGTAAAGAAATGGGCTTTGAATCACCTGAGGAATATGAGCATGCTGCTTGCCTTGTGGCTAATAATCCTAACGCGCTTCATAAGCTTGAGGCAGAGGATGGTGATGATGTTTATTATTTGGAAGAAACCAATGAGTTTGTTATTGTTTCAACAGCAGGTTATATTAGAACATATTATCAACCTAATTCAGGTATAGAGTATTTTAACAGACAGTAATAGAGGTTATAACATTGAAAAAGCTTATTAAATATTTAAATCCATATAAAAAGGAGTGCATTTTTGCACCCCTTTTTAAAATGCTTGAGGCTATATTTGAGTTATTTGTGCCGCTTGTGGTAGCAACGGTTATTGATAAGGGAATCGTAAATGGCAACAGATTGGTAATATATAAATCTGTTGTTTTGCTTTTTGTACTTGCATTAATAGGTCTGATTAGCGCGATTCTTGCCCAGTTTTATGCCGCAAGGGCTGCAACGGGCTTTGCGACTGATGTAAGGTACGATATGTTTTTGCACATTATGAATTATTCTTACAGAGATATTGATATAGCAGGAACATCTAAGCTTATAACAAGGATGACCTCTGATATTAATCAGGCTCAGTCAGGGGTTAATATGTTTTTGCGTTTGTTTTTAAGATCACCTTTTATTGTATTTGGTGCTATTATAATGGCTTTTTCTATAGACAGATCTTTATCACTTCATTTTATTATTGTTGTTGCAGTACTTTTTGCTGTGGTTTTTCTTGTTATGAAGGTCAATATTACGATGCTGAAATCAGTTCAGCAGAAGCTTGACCAAATAGTAGTGTTAGTTCGTGAAAACATTACAGGTGTTCGTGTGATTAGAGCCTTTGGGTTAGAAGAAAATGAGATTAAGGTTTTTAAAGAAAATAATGAAGAGCTTTCTATGAAGCAAAAGCAGGCAGGAAGATTATCGTCTGTTCTTAATCCTGTTACCTATGTATGTATAAATATTGCAATAATTATTCTTATGCAGGCGGGGGCAATTAAGGTTAACAGTGGATTACTTACACAGGGACAGGTGGTTGCACTTTATAATTATATGTCGCAGATTCTTGTGGAATTGATAAAGCTTGCTAATCTTATTTCTTTAGTTAACAGGGCTGTTGCAAGTATGGATAGGATTCAGGAGGTTTTTGATACCGGTGGGGAGTGCCATGATGATTTTATAAATGACACAAAGAATTGTGCGTTTAATGAAGGTATAGAGTTTAAGAATGTGTCCTTTAAATATTCTAAGGATGGAGAATACGCTGTTGAGAATATAAGCTTTTACTTAAAGAAGGGTGAGCGGATAGGAATTATAGGAGGAACCGGTTCGGGAAAAACTACTGTTATCAATTTGATGGCTGGATTTTATGAAGCAGGGGAAGGTGAGATTCTTCTTGATGGGCGTAATATAAATACATACGGCAACAGGTTTCTGCGCAAAATATTTGGAATCGTTCCTCAAAAATCAGTTCTTTTTGAAGGCACCATTAGAGATAATTTAAAACTGGGAAATGATGAGGCTACAGATGATGAGCTTAAGGCGGCTGTAAAGCAGGCTGTATGTGAAGAGGTGGTAAATTCAAAGGGAGGTCTTGATGCTTATGTTGATGAAGCCGGAGATAATTTTTCGGGAGGTCAGAAGCAAAGACTTTCTATAGCAAGAACGCTTGTTATGAAACCATCGGTGCTGATTCTTGATGATTCTTCTTCGGCGCTTGATTCCCTGACGGATTATGAATTGAGACGGAATATTGAAGAACTGGATTATAAACCGACTGTTATTATTATTTCCCAGCGTACATCCAGGATGAATAATCTTGATAGGATACTTTGTCTTGAGGATGGTAAGCTTGTAGGCGTGGGAACACATGAGGAGCTAATAAACAATTGTCAGGTTTATAGAGAAATCTATTCCAGTCAGAACTGATAACTTTCTTTATTTAATACTTTTAACGGTGTGTGGTAAATGTAATGAATAATAATAATGATATGAAAAATACAATAAACAGAATCCTTTCGGTAATAAACAGACACCAAAAATATATGATTTTTTCCCTTATATTATCCTTAATTAATGTGATATGTACACTTATGGTACCCATTATTATTGGTAAAGCAATAGATTGTCTCGTTTATAAGAAGGTAGATTTTATAAATCTCAGAATGCTTTTGATTGATGCGGTAATAGTGATTATAATTGCAGCAGTCAGTCTTTATCTTGTTAATTTGTGTAATAACAAGCTGTCCTTTTGCGTAGTTAGGGATATTCGAAATGATGCCTTTGTTAAGCTTCAGGGGCTTTCATTTTCTTATCTTGATACAGTACCTGCAGGAGATGTACTTAGTAGAATCATTGTAGATACAGAACAATTATCGGATGGTTTGCTGGTGGGATTTACACAGGTGTTTAGCGGACTTGTAACGATTCTTGGAACCTTGTTGTTTATGCTTAAGCTTAATGTAGCTTTATCTCTTGTTGTTATAATAGTTACACCCATGTCGCTGTTTGTTGCCAGATATATTTCAAAAAATACATATGTTTTCTTTGGACAGCAGTCGAAAATCAGGGGAAAACAGACGTCGCTTATTAATGAAATGATAGGTAATGCTAAAGTGGTTAAGGCATTTGCCTATGAGGAGCATGCTGTTAAAAGATTCAGGGAGACTAATGATGAGCTTGGGAAAATATCTCTTAAGGCTGTATTCTATTCTTCGCTGACCAATCCCTCTACAAGATTTGTAAACAGTGTTGTATATGCCCTGGTGGCATTGTTTGGAGCACTTACTGTGCTGAGGGGAAATATGAGTGTGGGTATTCTTGCATCGTTTCTTAGCTATGCTAATCAATATACCAAGCCTTTTAATGAAATATCGGGTGTTATAACTGAGGTTTCCAATGCTCTTGCCGGTGCAAAACGTGTTTTTGAATTTATTGATAAAGAGGTTGAGTTTGATGAAAAGTCAAAGGAATTAAATATTTCGTTAGGTGAGGGCCGGGTAGAATGTAATAAGGTTGACTTTTCCTATGTGAAGGATAAGGAGCTTATAAAAGACCTTAATCTATCGGTAAAGCCGGGGAATCTCGTGGCGATAGTGGGACCGACGGGATGTGGAAAAACAACTGTTATCAATTTGCTTATGCGATTTTATGATGTGGATAACGGGTGTATTTGTGTTGAAGGCAACGATATTAGAAAAATTACACGTAACAGTTTAAGGGGCTCCTATGGAATGGTTCTTCAGGATACCTGGTTAAGAAATCGGAGTGTTAGAGATAACATTAAGATGGGATATTCGGTTAGTGATGAAAAGATGCTTGAGGCTACCAAAGCGGCACATGCTCATTCCTTTATTAAAAAGATGGAAAATGGATATGATACTATAATTACGGAGGACGGAGCCAATCTGTCACAGGGACAGAAACAGTTATTGTGTATAGCGCGTATAATGCTTAGGCTTCCTCCTATGCTCATTCTGGATGAAGCTACATCATCTATCGACACAAGAACTGAAATGAAGATACAGGATGCCTTTACTAAAATGATGGAGGGGAGAACAACCTTTGTGGTTGCCCACAGATTGTCTACAATAAAAAATGCTGATACAATTCTTGTTATGAAGGATGGTAGAATAATTGAACAGGGTAAGCATGAAGAGCTGTTTGAGAAGAAGGGCTTTTATTATGAACTGTGTCAGGCTGCATCTACCAATTGAGTACTAACAGCCTATTATTAAATAATTAAATCAGGAGAAAAAAATGAGTGATGTAAATTGTGAGTCTTGCGGTAATTATATTTATGATGAAGAATTTGAAGAGTATTATTGTCAAATGAATCTTGATGAGGATGAATATGGAAGGCTGGTTTCGGACTCTCATTACAAATGTCCGTATTATCAGTTCGCAGATGAATATGCGGTGGTGAGAAAACAGATATGATTGATGATATTAGACTTCTTCATAAGGATAAAGTTGCTTCTACAAATGATTGTCTTAAACAAATGGCAGCAAAAGGAGAAAAAGAGGGTGTATGTCTGTATGCGGATTTCCAAACCAGGGGAAAGGGACGCGTGGGTCGCAGCTTTTTTTCCCAGGGAGACTGCGCTGTATATTTAAGTATTCTTTTACGCCCGAAGCTTTCCATAGAGGATTCCCTTATGCTTACTGTTATTGCGGCGGTTGCAATTGTTGAATCCATAAAGGAATGCTTTGATAAGGAAGTTAGTATAAAATGGGTAAATGATATTTTTTATGGAAAAAAGAAAATATGTGGAATTCTTACGGAAGGAGCATTGGCGGATAATAATACCCGGTTGGATTATGCAGTAGTAGGAATTGGAATAAATCTCTTCCCATTTGATAATTTGCCTAAAGAGCTGGAAGCTGTTGCGGGAACATTGTTTTTGGAGGCTGAGTCTAAGGCTTTTTCCTATGATGACAAAATCAATATGCGAAAAAGTCTTATTGATAGTATACTTAAGAATTTTTTTGGTCTGTATGGTGATTTTGATAAAAAAACTTTCATGGAGTCCTATCGCAGACATTCCATGGTAATCGGAAAAAGAGTGGAATACCTGAATGCTTCAGTAAGTACCGGTTTTATTGATGTTATTGATATAAATGATAAGGGTGAGCTGGTTGCGGTTGATGAAGGGCAGATTAAATGCTTTAATACAGGAGAAATCAGTATCAGATTGTAGTTTGTTGAACAATCAGTACATCATTTTCTAAATAACTATACTGTTTACGCAGAATGTTTTTGTGAAGGTGAAGTTAATTTAAAAACCATGTACCGGGAACATTTCACTTGCAGTCTGGTGTAAGCAAGTTTATAATAAAAAGTTGTTTGATTTATTATATTGAGAGGCATATATTATGAAAGAATTAATTGTTCCACAAGGGTACAAGAGTCCCCAGTCTATTAAAGATACTGAAATTGCTATTAAGGAAGTGAAGGACTTCTTCGAAAGAGCTCTTGCTAAGGAGTTGAATCTTACACGTGTGTCAGCACCCCTGTTTGTTACTCCTGAATCAGGACTCAATGATAATCTTAACGGTGTTGAACGTCCGGTTTGCTTTGGCATTAAGGAACTTGATGATGCGGATGTGGAAATAGTTCATTCCCTTGCCAAGTGGAAGCGTATGGCACTTAAGAAGTATGATTTTCATAAGGGCGAAGGTCTGTATACGGATATGAGTGCTATTCGTCGCGACGAGGACACTGATAATATTCATTCGATTTATGTTGACCAGTGGGATTGGGAACGAATAATTGATAAGTCGGAAAGAAATGAAAGAACTCTTAAGAAGATAGTAAAGAAGGTTTATGAAGCTCTTAAGAATACAGAGGTGTTTATTAATTCAAGACACCCTGAGATTACTAGGATTTTACCTGATGAGATTAAATTTATTACTACTCAGGAGCTTGAGAATAAATGGCCGGATAAGACAGCCAAGGAACGTGAAGCTTTAGCCGCCAAGAAGTATGGTGCTGTTTTTATTATGAAAATAGGTGACCTGCTTGAATCGGGACAAAAGCACGACGGAAGAGCGCCTGACTATGATGACTGGGAGCTTAACGGTGATATTATTGTATATTATCCGCTTCTTGACATAGGGCTTGAGCTGTCCAGTATGGGAATCCGTGTGGATGAGGATAGCCTTAGGGAGCAGCTAAATAAAGCAGGTTGTAACGAGAGAGCGAAATTACCGTTTCAGAAGGCTGTTCTTGACTGTGAATTGCCTTATACAATTGGCGGAGGAATTGGTCAGTCAAGAATCTGTATGTTCTTCCTGAGGCGTGCGCATATAGGTGAGGTACAAAGTTCTATTTGGCCTAAGGAAGTTCTTACAAGGGCCGAAGAAATTGGCGTTAATATTCTTTAGTACATAAATAAATGTGGAGGCATTACATGAAAAAATACGGTGTTAATGAATTAAGAAAAATGTATTTGGACTTTTTTGAGGGAAAGGAACATCTTAAGATGAACAGTTTTTCTCTTGTACCTCAGAATGACAAGAGTCTTTTGCTTATTAATGCGGGTATGGCTCCTCTTAAGCCTTATTTTACAGGACTTGAGACACCACCGAGAAAGCGTGTTACTACCTGCCAGAAATGTGTAAGAACCGGAGATATTGATAATGTTGGTAAGACAGCAAGACATCTTACTTTTTTTGAGATGCTTGGTAATTTCTCCTTTGGTGATTATTTTAAGAATGAGGCAATTGACTGGAGCTGGGAATTCCTTACAGAAGTAATAGGAATGGAACCTGACAGATTATATCCTTCGATTTATGGCGAGGATGAGGAAGCCTTTGAAATCTGGAATAAGAGAATTGGCGTTCCTGCAGAGAAAATCACAAGATTCTACAGAGATCCTGAAACAGGAGCCTGTGATAATTTTTGGGAGCATGGTGCCGGCCCTTGTGGTCCATGTTCAGAAATATATTATGATCGTGGTGAAAAATATGGCTGTGGTAAGCCTGACTGTAAGGTGGGTTGTGACTGCGATCGTTTTATGGAAGTATGGAACAATGTATTTACCCAGTTTGATGGAGACGGCAAGGGCGGATATACCGAGCTTACCAATAAGAATATCGATACAGGTATGGGACTCGAACGTCTTGCTGTTGTTGTTCAGGATGTGGATTCGGTATTTGATATTGATACTATGAAGGCAATCAGAGACAGAATATGTGAATTGTCTTCTACAACTTACAATGAAGATGAGGCAAAGGATGTTTCTATCCGACTTATTACAGATCATATTCGTTCATCAACATTCCTTATTTCCGATGGTGTTATGCCTTCTAATGAAGGAAGAGGATATGTATTAAGGAGAATTATTCGTCGTGCTGCCAGACATGGAAGAAAGCTTGGTATTGACGGATTGTTTATGGCTAAGCTTGCACAGACTGTTATCGATGAATCCAAGGATGGATATCCGGAGCTTGAAGAAAAGAAGGACTTCATATTAAACGTACTTACTAAGGAAGAAGAAGCCTTTAATAAGACTATTGATCAGGGACTTACAATCCTTAATAATTTTGAGAAGCATATGCTTGAGGCAGGTGTTAAGGAGCTTAGTGGTGATGATGCCTTTAAGCTTTATGATACGTACGGTTTCCCTCTGGATCTTACAATGGAGATATTGGAGGAGAAGGGATTAACTGTAGATACAGAAGGCTTTGATGCTGCTATGAAGAAACAGAAGGATACAGCAAGAAATGCCAGAACAGTAACTACATATATGGGAGCTGATGCTTCAGTATTTGATGATATTGCAATTTCAACGGAATTTGTAGGCTATGATACACTTACTGCTTCAGCTAAGATTACTGTACTTTCTCATGATGAGGAAGCTGACGGTAAGAATGTTTCTAATCTGGTTGATTTTCTTGGGGAAGGTCAGATGGGAACTATTATTGCCGAGAAGACTCCTTTTTATGCCACAATGGGTGGTCAGGAATCCGATAAGGGATATATTAAGACTGCTGATGGTGAATTTGAAGTGCTGGCAGTTGAGAAGCTTGTAGGCAATAAGTACGCTCATCATGGTCAGGTTAAGGTAGGAATGATTAAGCTTGATTCTATGGCGGATTTTGTTGTTGATTCAGCTTTACGTATGTCTACCTGTAAAAATCATTCTGCTACTCATTTGCTTCAGAAGGCTCTTAGAGATGTACTTGGTTCACATGTGGAACAGCAGGGTTCTTTCCAAAACGGTGATCGTACAAGATTTGACTTTTCTCATTTCCAGGCAATGACAAAAGAAGAGCTTAAGAGAGTTGAGGATGCTGTTAATGAAAAAATCATTGAAGCTATTCCTGTTGAAACAAAGGTTATGACCTTT
Organism: Lachnospiraceae bacterium; assembly: GCA_045627745.1. Taxonomy (GTDB): domain Bacteria; phylum Bacillota; class Clostridia; order Lachnospirales; family Lachnospiraceae; genus UBA2868. Next base: position 8,454 of record JAZQOI010000027.1, read on the forward strand.
GATGAAGCTAAAAAGACAGGAGCAATGGCGCTCTTTGGAGAAAAGTACGGTGAGTCTGTTCGCGTTGTTATGATGGGTGACTATTCCAAGGAATTCTGTGGTGGTACACACGTTAAGAACACTTCTGAAATTGGACAGTTTAAGATTCTGTCTGAGGGCGGTGTGGCTGCCGGTGTTCGTCGAATTGAGGCGATTACATCAAGTAATGTGTCTGATTATTATGCATCCTTGGAGGCTGAATTGAATGAGGCTGCTCAGATTGTTAAGGTTGCACCTTCAATGCTTGTAGATAAGCTTAAGAATATGGTTAATGATATGAAGGCTCTTTCGGCAGAGCTTGAAGCACTTAAGAGTAAGGCAGCAAAGGATGCTCTCGGAGATGTTATGAATAATGTTGAAGAGGTAGGCAATGTTAAATTCTTAGCAGCTAACGTAGACAATGTTGATATGAATAAGCTTCGTGAATTGGCTGATGATCTTAAGGCTAAGCTTTCTGAGGGTGTGATTTTACTTGCATCTAATTGTGATTCCAAGGTTAATCTTGTTGCAATGGCAACTGATGAGGCAATGAAGTCGGGAGCTCATGCCGGAAATCTTATTAAAGGAATTGCAGCCCTTGTAGGTGGTGGCGGCGGTGGCCGTCCTAATATGGCTCAGGCCGGAGGAAAGAATCCTGAGGGTATAGAGGCAGCTCTTAAGGAAGCAAAGAAGGTTCTTGAAAGTCAATTAAATAAATAGTAGTGAAGGATTAGTCATTTTGTTGTTGACTTAAATCATTTTCATGTATATAATTGTCCATAGTGCAGAAACTAAGAAATATTTATGCCCTACAGTCATATGCACAATTTAGGACTCGAGGGGAGGGAAAGTGACATGTCAAACGTAATCGTAAAAGAGAATGAAACATTGGATAGCGCTCTTCGTCGTTTCAAGAGAAACTGTGCAAAAGCAGGTATTCAGCAGGAAATTCGTAAGAGAGAGCACTACGAGAAGCCTAGCGTTAAGCGTAAGAAGAAATCTGAAGCAGCTAGAAAGCGTAAATATAACTAATATGGTTATGAAATCCTTCGGTTTTGACCGAAGGATTTTTTTTGTGCAGAAAACACTTTATTTTGAGTGAAAGCTGTGTTATAATACAACATGTTGTGTTGGTAACACGACATTTTTATGGAAGGGAATGAGATGTTACCATATTTTTTGGGTGTGCTTGCGGCACTTTTGATTGCTTTGATAGTTATTATATATAAGGAAAGCACCGGATTTAGAATAGTAAGCTATCAGCTTGTTAATAATAAGCTTGGGTGTGATGAAATAAAGATAGCTGTTATATCTGACTTTCATAATAGGTGTCTTGGTTCCTCGAATCGTGAGATTGTGGATGCTGTTAAGTCAATTTCACCGGATGCTGTGATTTTAGCCGGAGATATGATTGTATCCAATATTGAGGATTCCTGTTCGTATGATAATGCTCTTTCAATAATACGGGAGCTTGCCATGGAATATCCTATATATTATGGTATGGGCAATCATGAAAGGAAGCTGATTATAAGATCTGACAGGTTTTCGGGAATATATGAGAAGTATGTTTCGGAACTTAATAAGGCTTCTGTACACCTGTTACAAAATGAGAAAGTTACCATAGAAGAAGCTAATATTGACATATATGGCCTTGATATGGAACATATATATTTTAGAAAAGTAGTTAAGAAAAAAATTTCGGATGATTATCTGGAAAAGATTTTTGGGGAGAATGATTTATCCAGAGTATCAATCCTTATAGCACATAATCCTGAACATTTTGGTGAGTATGTGAAATGGGCACCGGATATTGTTATTTCGGGACATGTGCATGGTGGAATTATCGGGGTACCTTTTCTTGGAGGACTTATTTCACCACAGCTTAAATTTTTTCCTAAGTACGATGCAGGTATTTTTACGGAAGGGAATTCTACTATGATTTTAAGTAGAGGTCTTGGAACGCATACTGTTCCGATTCGTTTAAATAACAAGGCAGAGATAATTTCATTGTGTATTAGGAAGAATAATAATTAGTAGGGGACTTTAACCGGTATTGAATGAGAGGAAATATTTATGAGCCTTACAGTAAAACTACAGGTATTTGAAGGTCCGCTGGATTTGTTGTTACATCTGATTGAAAAGAATAAAGTTGATATTTACGATATTCCCATTGTGCTTATCACAGATCAGTATCTTGAATATATTAAAGCCATGCAGAAGGAAGACTTGGATATAATGAGTGAGTTCCTGGTGATGGCTGCAACCTTGCTTGATATTAAGTGCAAGATGCTATTGCCTAAAGAGGTAAATGAAGAGGGCGAGGAAGAGGATCCAAGAGCTGAGCTTGTTGAAAAGCTTATAGAATATAAGTTATATAAATATATGTCCTATGAACTTAAGGATCGTCACATAGATGCCGGAAGAACTTTGTTTAAACAGCCCACGATGCCAAAGGTTGTAAGTGATTATGAGGAACCTATTGATTATAATGAATTAATCGGTGACCTTGATCTTGCGAAGCTTAACCAGATTTTTAAGTCTATGATGAAACGACAGGTTGATAAGATTGATCCTATTAGAAGTCGTTTTGGTAAGATTGAGAAGGACGAAGTCAGCCTTGAGTTGAAGACTGAGTATGTAGAGGATTATATTAAAAATCACAAGCAGTTTGGATTTAGAGATTTGTTGCAGAATCAGGAATCCAAGATTGATATGGTTGTTACCTTTCTTGTGATTTTAGAGATGATTAAGACCGGGCAGATTGTGATTATGCAGGAGGCTCTTTTTGATGATATTCTGATTACCTCAAAGGTTGCAGCATAGAGTAGGTATATTGCTGCCATCACAGTCTGATGTTACAGATTTCGTACATTTAAAGGGCTGTGAACGGCAACTGTTGATTCGCTATACCGTTGATGGAGAGAGGTTTGATTTGAAGGAAGAGTTAGAGAACGTAATTGAAGATACAACTAATGAAGATAATGAAGAAGTCGTAAGAGTGGATAATCCCAAGACTGTTATTGAAGCTGTTTTGTTTTCAGTAGGTAATTCAGTAGAATATAAAAAGCTTGCTGCAGTAATAGGCTATGATGTGGATGCAACAAAGAAGCTTGTTAAAGAGCTTCAAGATGAATATGAGAACGACGAACGAAGAGGCATTACTATTATAGAACTGGAAGATTCTGTTCAGATGTGTTCTAAGACGTCCATGTATGAACATCTTGTTAAAATAGCCAAAACACCCAGAAAATATTCATTGACAGATACCATGCTTGAGACTCTTTCGATTATTGCATATAAACAGCCTATTACTCGTCTTGAGATAGAGAAGATTAGAGGAGTAAGCTGTGACCATGCAGTAAATAAGCTTGTTGAGTATGGTCTTGTTACTGAACTTGGAAGGCTTAATGCTCCCGGTAGACCGTTGCTGTTTGGTACTACGGAAGAATTTTTAAGAAGTTTTAATGTCAAATCCTTAGATGAACTGCCTACGGCAAGTCCGGACAGGATTGAAGAATTTAAGAAGGAAGCTGCCGAAGAAATACAGCTTTCACTTGATGTTTGAGTTTTATTTTTGCATTTTGTTAAAAATAAACTAAAGGCAACAGGATTATTGTTCCCCTGCAATAATCTCTGTTGCCTTTTACTTTCTGTTTATTTTTTACAAAAGAATATATGGGATTTTATTAATTTTTTCTAGGAAAACAAATAATACTATGCTATAATATAGGCTGTGCGTGTATGCACGAGAATTGTTAATCGACGCTCCTTTATTAGGAGCTGTAGAACCAATAATATTATTATAAATGGAGGGCTGAACAAAATGAGTAACACTTCTCAAGCGAGTACAAGAATCAATTCTTTACTCGATGAAAACAGTTTTGTTGAAATCGGCGCAAAGGTTACTGCCAGAGCTACTGATTTCAATATGGATCCAAAAGCAACTCCTGCAGATGGCGTTGTTACAGGCTACGGCCTTATCAATGGCAGTCTTGTCTATGTATATAGCCAGGACACTTCTGTTATGGGTGGCTCCATTGGAGAAATGCATGCCAAGAAGATTGTGAATCTTTACAATCTTGCAATGAAGACAGGAGCACCTGTAATCGGTCTTATTGATTCAACAGGCTTAAGACTTCTTGAGGCTACTGATGCATTATCAGCTTTTGGTGAGATTTATAAGACACAGGCAATGGCATCAGGCGTGATTCCACAGATTACAGCTATTTTTGGTGGATGTGGAGGCGGACTTGCATTATTCCCTACAATGACTGACTTTACATTTATGGAGTCATCAAAGGGTAAGATGTTCGTTAATTCACCTAATGCTCTTTTAGGAAACTACGAGGGTAAGCTTGATACTGCCGCTGCTAAGTTCCAGAGTGAACAGTGCGGTACTGTTGATGTTGTTGCTGATGAAGCAACAATGTATGAGCAGATTCGTATTCTTGTATCAATGCTTCCTGAGAATAATGAAGAAAATGGTGCATACGAAGAGTGTACAGATGACCTTAACAGAGCTTGTGCTGACCTTTCAGCATGTGTTGGTGATACATCTGCTGCATTGGCAAGAATCGCTGATGATCAGTTATTTTTCGAAGTTAAGCCTAATTTCGCCAAGGATATGGTAACAGGATTTATCAGACTTAACGGAATGACAGTAGGATGTGTAGCTAATAGGTCAGAAGTATTTGGCGAGGATGGCAAGGTTGTTGAGAAGTTTGATTCAGTTCTTTCAGCACTTGGTTGCGGTAAGGCTTCTGATTTCGTAAACTTCTGTGATGCATTTGATATTCCTTTACTTACATTAACTAATGTAACAGGCTTTGAAGCTACTATAGAATCTGAGAAATTAATTGCTAAAACAGCAGCTAAGCTTACATATGCATTTGCTAATGCTACAGTACCTAAGGTAAATGTTATCATTGGCAAGGCATTTGGCAGTGCATACGTTATTATGAATTCAAAGTCACTCGGTGCAGATATTTCCTTCGCTTGGGACACTGCTTCTGTTGGTATGATGGATGCAGATCTTGCTGCCAAGATTTTATTCGAGAAGGATCCTGACGGTGCTAATAAGACAGCTAAGTATCAGGAAATGCAGACAAGCGTTGAATCGGCAGCTCGTCGTGGTTATGTTGATACAATTATTGATGCTGCTGATACAAGAAAATATGTAATCGGTGCATTTGAAATGTTATTTACTAAGAGAGAAGGACGTCCGGTTAAGAAACATGGCGCAATCTAGGAAGGGTATGGTGAAACGTAATATGAAGAAAATATTATCAGTATTACTTGTTGCGATATGTCTTTTCGGATTGACTGCATGTTCCGGCGAAGAGAAAGAACTTAGTACATCAAATCAAGAAGCTGTAGAAAGTATATCTGCCTTTTTACTTCAGAGTGTTTATCCGTCATTGGATGCAGACACTATTCAGCAGATTACACAGGAGGGCGCTGAAGGTGTTGAATATATCTTTAGTCAGCAGGCCGGTGTATATGTTGAAGGTAATGGTTTTATGTCCAGTTTTGATTCATGGACAAGGACTGTAGAAGAAGCAGGTGCTCTTCAAAGCGTTGGCGATTATACTACCAAATACAGCACAAAGGGCGATACTATTATCGTAGATGTTGATCTTCAGTTCGAAAAGAGAGGTGCTGTAGCAGAATTTATTTATGATACAGATCTTAATAAGACACTTACATCTGTTGCCTTCAATATTAATTATACACTTGGCGAAAAGATGAAAAAGGCCGGTCTTAATACACTTATTGGTATGGGAACTGTATTTGTTGTCCTGATTCTGTTATCTTTACTTATTGGATGCTTTGGCTTGTTCTCTAAGACATCAAATAAGAAGTCTGCTCCTAAGACAGTAGTAGCTACTGCTCCTGCTGCACCTGCAGTTGTAGAGACTGTAGAAGAGGATGATTCAGAACTTGTTGCAGTTATTTCAGCCGCTATTGCTCAGTATGAAGCTGCCAATGGTGGTTCTGCAGACGGATATGTAGTAAGAAGCATTGTTCGTAGAAGTAATAATAAATGGAAGAAGAATTAATTAGACTATTTAATTTCAGGAGGAATAGAAATGAAGAATTATACTATTACAGTTAATGGAAATGTATATGATGTTACAGTAGAAGAAGGTGCTTCAAACGGTGCAGTTGCATCAGCACCTGTTGCAGCTCCTAAGGCTGCTCCCAAGGCAGCACCTAAGGCTGCAAGTGCAGGCGCAGGTTCAATTAAGGTTGAAGCCGGTGCTGCAGGTAAGATTTTTAAGCTTGAGGCAGAAGTTGGTAAGGCAGTAAAGAAGGGTGATCCTATTATCATTCTTGAAGCTATGAAGATGGAAATTCCTGTTGTTGCTCCTCAGGACGGAACAGTTGCCAGCATTGATTGTGCAGTAGGTGACTCTGTAGAAGCAGGTGCATTACTTGCAACTTTGAAGTAATTATTTGATTTTATTATTATCTAAAAATATGGAGGTCGTAAAATGGACTATATTACAGAGGTAGTAGGAAATCTCGTGCTTCAGACAGCATTCTGTAATCTTACCTGGGGTAATTTCCTTATGATTGCTGTAGCATGTTTATTCCTGTATTTAGCAATAGCTAAAGATTTTGAGCCATTGCTTCTCTGCCCAATAGCGTTTGGTATGCTGTTAGTAAATATTTATCCTGACATTATGATGTCTTTTGAAGAATCAGCCAATGGTGTCGGTGGTATGCTTTATTACTTCTATGTACTTGATGAATGGGCAATTCTTCCTTCACTTATTTTTATGGGTGTAGGAGCTATGACAGACTTTGGTCCGCTGATTGCTAACCCTAAGAGCTTCTTACTTGGTGCGGCAGCTCAGTTTGGTATTTTCGCAGCTTACTTTGGCGCTATTGCAATGGGCTTCAATGATAAGGCTGCTGCTGCAATTTCTATTATTGGTGGTGCTGATGGTCCTACATCTATTTTCCTTGCAGGTAAGCTTGGACAGACAGCTTTACTTGGACCTATAGCTGTTGCCGCATATTCTTATATGTCACTGGTACCTATTATTCAGCCACCTATTATGAAGCTTCTTACTACAGAGAAGGAAAGATGCGTTAAGATGGAACAGCTTCGTCCTGTATCTAAGCTTGAAAAGATTCTTTTCCCTATCGTAGTTACAATCGTTGTATGTTTGATTCTTCCTACAACAGCTCCACTTGTTGGTATGCTTATGTTAGGTAATCTTTTCAGAGAGTCAGGCGTTGTTCGTCAGTTGCAGGAAACAGCCAGCAACGCTCTTATGTACATCGTAGTTATTGTGCTTGGTACATCTGTAGGTGCTACTACAAGTGCTGAAGCATTCCTTAATATGGATACTCTTAAGATTGTTGCTCTTGGACTTATAGCATTTGCTTTTGGTACTGCTGCAGGAGTAATATTCGGAAAAATCATGTATCTGATTACAGGTGGTAAGATTAATCCTCTTATCGGTTCGGCCGGTGTTTCTGCTGTTCCTATGGCTGCTCGTGTATCTCAGAAGGTTGGTTCAGAGTCAGATCCTACTAACTTCCTTTTGATGCATGCTATGGGACCTAATGTTGCCGGAGTTATCGGTACTGCTGTTGCAGCCGGTACATTTATGGCTGTATTCGGTGTATTCTAAGCTTTACATTTTACAATTTAATTAATGGAATCTTCTATAAGTTTTTTGTAGAGATTCATGATAAAAACAAATCAATGGAGGAAATAAAAATGGCAGATTTTGAAAAGAAGCCGGTTGGTATTATGGAAACAGTTCTTCGTGATGCACATCAGTCTTTGATTGCAACAAGAATGCCTACCGAAATTATGCTTCCTATCGTAGATAAAATGGATAAGATTGGCTACCATGCAGTTGAGTGCTGGGGTGGTGCTACATTTGATGCATCCTTAAGATTCCTTAAGGAAGATCCATGGGAAAGACTTAGAAAGCTTCGTGATGGATTTAAGAATACAAAATTACAGATGCTTTTCCGTGGCCAGAATATTCTGGGTTACAGACCTTACGCTGATGACGTTGTTTACGCTTTCGTAGAGAAGTCAATTGCTAATGGTATTGATGTAATCAGAATTTTTGACTGCTTAAACGATGTTCGTAATCTTCAGGCTGCAGTTGATGCTACTAACAAAATCAAGCAGCAGGAGGGTCGTGGTGAATCACAGATCGCTCTTTCTTATACACTTGGTGATGCATATACTCTTGATTACTGGGCTAAAATGGCTAAGACAATTGAAGAGATGGGTGCTGATTCACTTTGTATTAAGGATATGGCAGGTCTTCTTACACCATACAAGGCTGCAGAGCTTGTTAAGACTCTTAAAGAGAGCACAAAGGTTCCTGTACAGCTTCATACACATTACACCTCAGGTGTTGCTTCAATGACATACCTTAAGGCAGTTGAAGCCGGCGTAGATATAATTGACTGTGCTATTTCACCATTTGCTCTTGGTACATCACAGCCTGCAACAGAGGTTATGGTTGAGACCTTTAAGGGAACTCCTTATGATACAGGGCTTGATATTAATAAGCTTGTTGAAATTGCTGATTACTTCCGTCCTTATCGTGAAGAGTGCATCGAGTCAGGACTTATGAGTACTAAGGTTCTTGGTGTTAATATTAAGACACTTCAGTATCAGGTACCCGGTGGTATGCTTTCCAATATGGTTAGCCAGCTTAAGGAACAGAATGCAGAGGACAGATATCAGGAGGTTCTTGAGGAGATTCCACGTGTTCGTAAGGATTGTGGTGAGCCACCTCTTGTTACACCTTCATCACAGATTGTTGGTACACAGGCTATCTTCAACGTACTTATGGGCGAGAGATATAAGATGGCTACAGGTGAATTTAAGGATCTTCTTCGCGGTAACTATGGTCAGACAGTTAAGCCTATGAATGAAGAGGTTATTAATAAGGTTATTCCCGGTGAGTATCGTTCTACAGCTCGTTCAGCAGAGGCTACAGGTCATACACAGCCTGAGCTTCCTTCAATCGAAGCTGAAATGAAGCAGTACAAGCAGCAGGATGAGGACGTTCTTTCATACGCTCTTTTCCCACAGGTTGCTACAGACTTCTTCAAATATCGTGAAGCTCAGCAGACAAAGGTTGATGTTACAAAGGGTGATGCAGCTAACGGTGCATATCCTGTATAATTTTAAATTTGTTGATGCTAATTAGCATAACGTATGTTATAATAAGCAGGTAGTTTATACTACCTGCTTATATTGTTATTATTTGATAGTTTGACCAGTGATTTTAAGAAGAATAACAGAGGACTTCAGGAAGGATGGGAAAATGGCAAGAAAAGAAACTATTACCAAACAGATGATTTTGGAGGGAGCTTTTGAAATACTTAGAGAGGACGGAATTGAGCTTGTTACAGCAAGAAAGCTTGCCTCTAAAATAGGCTGCTCCACACAACCAATATTCAGATTGTATGATGGTATGGAGGATTTGCTTAAGGAATTATATATCAAGGCTAAGGACTATTACGATGAGTTTGTTAAAAAGCACGAGGCTCAGTCAGAGATTCCTTTTGTTGCTATGGCTCAGACTTATGTATTGTTTGCAAAAGAGGAACAGAATATTTTTAAGCTGCTTTTTCTTTCTTCTGATAGAGAGCATACCATTTATGAGGTTGTAAATGGTGGAGAAAATGCATACGTTATGAAGGAATTAAAGAAGATTCCCAATCTTAAGATGGACAAGGCTGAGGATATTTTTACAAAGATATTCATATTTATGCAAGGCCTTGCAAGTATGACTATTTGTGGTGAATTTGATGTTACAGAGGAAGAAACAGAAGCTATGTTTAAAGAGGTAATATCAGGATTTATTAAATTAATGTAGGATAGCGTAGCTGTATGAAAATAATTGTTGTAGGCGGTGGAGCTGCCGGAATGATGGCTGCTCTTATTGCAAAAAATGATAATAATGAAGTTATTCTTGTTGAAAAGAATGAAAAGCTTGGGAAAAAATTATATATAACAGGTAAGGGACGCTGCAATCTTACAAATGCCTGTGATACTAATGAAATTTTTGAGAATATTGTTACAAATTCCAAGTTTTTATATAGTTCAATTTATGGCTTTGATAATTTTAGAACCATTGATTTTTTTAATGAATTGGGTCTTAATACAAAGATTGAACGTGGTAACAGGGTGTTCCCTGAATCCGATCATTCTTCGGACGTTATAAGTGTACTAAAAAACGGACTTATTAATAAGGGCGTTAAGATTTTGCTTAACACACAATTCAAGAGTGTATGTATAAAGAGTGATTGTGTAAAGGGAATTTATATAGATAATAATGAATTTCTTGAGGCTGACAGGGTTATTCTTGCACTTGGTGGCAAGTCATATCCTGTATGCGGAGCCGATGGAGATACATGGAGGGTTGCAAAGGAACTTGAAATCGCAACCAAAGCAGCGGAACCTGCTCTTGTTCCGTTTGTTGTAAAGGAAGATTTTGTCAAGGATTTGCAGGGGCTGTCATTAAAGAACATAGCTCTGGTTATAAAATACAAGGGAAGAGTGCTTTACGATGGCTTTGGGGAGATGCTTTTTACTCATTTTGGAATAAGCGGTCCCCTTGTTCTTTCTGCAAGTAGTTTTGTTAAGGAAGATATGTATAGAGATGGGGTGGAGGCAATTATTGATTTTAAGCCGGCCCTTGACTATAAACAGCTAGATAACAGGCTCCTTCGTGATTTTGATGAAAATAAGAATAAGAATTTTTCAAATTCCCTTAATAAGCTTCTGCCAAACAGACTTATTCCGATTATAATTAATGCTTCCGGTATTGAGGAGCATAAAAAGGTTAATGAGATCTCCAGGGAGGAGAGGTCAAGGCTTTTGGCTGTGTTAAAGGAATTTAAGTTGACTGTAACAGGGAATCGCGGGTTTAATGAAGCTATTATTACAAGGGGAGGAATAAGTGTTAAAGAGGTTAATCCTTCCACTATGGAGAGTAAAAAATATAAAGGATTATATTTTGCAGGTGAGATGCTTGATGTGGATGCCCTTACAGGTGGATTTAATCTCCAGATAGCCTGGTCAAGCGCTTATCTTGCAGGTGAATCTTCTGCTAAGACAGATTAATAGTTTTGGTTATTGTTAGTATTGTTGTCAGGTTAAACCTTAGGTATGAAACAGTTACCTAATAGAAAGTAGAGGTATATATGAATATTGCAATAGATGGACCTGCAGGTGCAGGAAAAAGCACAATTGCTAAGAAAATTGCCGAAGATTTAGGCTATATTTATGTGGATACAGGCGCTATGTATCGGGCTATGGCGTTATTTTTTATACGTCAGAATATTTCCGCCAAGGATACAGAGCAAATTGAAAATGCCTGTGAACTCGCCGATATTACAATTGATTATGTAGATGGTGTACAGCAGGTGATTTTGAATGGAGAGAATGTTAATGCTTTTCTTAGAACAGAAGAGGTTGGTAATATGGCCTCTGCCAGCTCTGTTAACGGTTGCGTTCGTAAGAAGCTTGTATCACTTCAACAGAAGCTTGCTAAAGTCAAGGATGTTGTTATGGACGGACGTGATATTGGCACAGTGGTTCTTCCTGATGCGGAGGTAAAAATATATCTTACTGCTTCGTCAAGGGTAAGGGCGTTGCGTCGTTTTGAAGAATTGAAGAAAAAAGGCGAGGCTTGTGATTTGGAGCTGATAGAGAAGGATATTATAGAACGCGATAATCGTGATATGACCAGAGAAATATCACCTCTTAAGCAGGCAGAAGACGCCGTTTGCGTTGATTCCTCTGATATGACAATTGATGAGGTGGTTAAGACTATTGAGGATATTATAGCAAAGTCAAAATAATTATACCTTTAGTTGATTAGAATGTTAATACATATCAGATAAAGGTACAGGAGCTAAAAATATTTGGAGAGATGATGATATGGAAGTGATTTTGGCTAATAGCGCGGGATTCTGCTTTGGTGTTAAAAGAGCTGTGGATTCTGTTTATGAAAAAGCTGAGGAAGGGAAAAATATCTATACCTTTGGTCCTATAATTCATAACGAACAGGTTGTTGATGACCTTGCAAAAAAAGGAGTTTTGGTTGTAAATTCTATAGAGGAGCTTACCAAAATCAAAGAGGGAACAATTGTGATTCGCTCTCATGGTGTGTCAAAAAGTGTCTATGATACTATTGCGGCAACCGGTCTTTCACTTGTAGATGCTACCTGTCCGTTTGTGAAGAAAATACATAAAATAGTTGAGGAACGAAGCCTTAAAGGTGATAGGATTATTGTTATTGGCAATAGAAATCATCCTGAGGTATGTGGGATTGTAGGCTGGGTTCAGGGTGATGTGGACGTTGTTGAAAACGTAGATGAAGCCCTAGAATTAGAGCTTGAAAAGGACAGAAAAATTAGTATCGTGTCTCAAACCACCTTTAACCTTAATAAATTTCAAGAATTAGTTGAAATTTTTCAAAAAAAAGGTTATTATGTTAGTGTTGTCAATACAATATGTAATGCGACTGAGGAACGCCAGAAAGAGGCATCGCAGATAGCAGCTAAGGTTGATGCGATGATAGTTATAGGAGGTGCTGGAAGTTCCAATACACAGAAGTTATACGAAATATGTAAGCGTGAATGCAAGAACACGCAATACATACAGACACTGGATGACTTAGTATTCGATTCAACCGAATCCATTAAAAGTGTTGGTATTACAGCGGGGGCTTCTACCCCAAAAAAAATAATTCAGGAGGTTCAAAATTATGTCAGAATTAACTTTTGAACAAATGCTAGAAGAATCATTTAAAACAATACATAACGGAGAGGTAGTAGAGGGTACAGTCATTGACGTAAAACCGACAGAAGCCATTTTAAATATTGGCTATAAGTCAGATGGTATTCTTACTAACAATGAATATTCCAATACCTCTAATGTTGACCTTACCACTTGTATTAAGGTTGGCGATACCATGGAAGTTAAGGTATTAAAGGTTAACGATGGTGACGGACAGGTTCTTCTTACATACAAGAGACTTGCTGCTGATAAGGGCAACAAGAGACTTGAAGAAGCATTTAATAATAAGGAGGTTCTCAAGGCAACTGTTGTTCAGGTGCTTGATGGCGGCTTAAGCGTTGTTGTTGAGGAATCAAGAGTATTTATTCCTGCAAGTCTTGTATCAGATTCTTATGAGAAGGATCTTAGCAAGTACCTTAATCAGGAAATTGAATTTGTTATTACCGAGTTTAATCCTAAGAGAAGACGTGTTATCGGTGACAGAAGACAGCTTCTTATGGCTGAGAGAGAGAAACTTCAGAAGGAACTCTTTGCAAAGATTCATGTTGGCGATATGGTAGACGGTGTTGTTAAGAACGTTACAGATTTCGGTGTATTTGTTGACCTTGGCGGAGCTGACGGTCTTCTTCATATTTCAGAAATTTCATGGGGAAGAGTTGAGAATCCTAAGAAGGTATTTAAGCCCGGTCAGGAGCTTAAGGTTCTTGTTAAGGATATTCAGGAAACCAAGATTGCATTATCACTAAAGTTTGCAGATAACAATCCATGGATTGATGCTGAGACCAAGTTCGCTGTAGGTAATGTGCTTACAGGTAAGGTTGCCAGAATGACAGATTTTGGTGCATTTATTGAACTTGAGCCCGGTATTGATGCATTGTTACATGTTTCACAGATTTCAACAGAGCATATTGATAAGCCTTCAGATGTTCTTAAGGTAGGTGATGAGGTTACAGCTAAGGTTGTTGACTTCAAGCTTGAGGAGAAGAAGATTAGCCTTAGTGTTAAGGCATTACATGAGCCTGAGAAGAAGGAAGAAGATAAGGAAGACAAGGCTGAAGATCAGGATGTTGTATCTGTTGATATTGAAGCAGAAATTGAAAAATCAAAAGAAGAGGAATAATTTCTATGGCATATGATTATGTGGCTTTTGAGGCAGCGGTTTTTAAGCTGACAGGCATAGATCTTACTGCTTATAAAGAGAAGCAAATGCGAAGACGTATTGATACACTTATTGCTAAGCATTCAATTAACGGATATGAGGCATTTGTTTCAGAACTCAGAACAAATAAACAATTATTTGAAGAATTTGTTAATTATCTGACCATTAATGTTTCAGAGTTTTATAGAAATCCGGAACAGTGGGATTTAATGGATAAAACTTTTATTCCGGAGCTTATTGATAAGTATGGAAAGAATCTTACTGTATGGTCGGCTGCATGTTCAACAGGTGATGAACCTTATTCACTTGTTATGGCTTTATCGAAGCATATACCTCTTAACCAGATTAAGATTATTGCTACCGATTTGGATAAACAGGTTATTGCTCAAGCTAAGACCGGCTTGTATGCTGAGAAGAGTATTGCTTCGGTTCCGGATGAATTTAAGAAGAAGTATTTTACCAAGATAGGAAGCTCTTATCAGATTTCTAATGAGATTAAGTCCAGAGTAGAATTTAGAGAGCACAACCTGTTAAAGGACAAGTATCCTGAGAAATGTCATTTCATTGTATGTAGGAATGTTTTGATTTATTTCACTGATGAAGCAAAGGATGAGATTTATAAGAAGTTTGCTGATTCCCTTGTTAAGGATGGTTTCCTCTTTATTGGAAGCACAGAACAGATTATGAATCATAAGGACTTTGGATATGAGAGACGTAATTCTTTCTATTATCAGAAGATATGATTGAGCTGTAATTGATGTTTTGTCAGATAGTCATTTAGATTGTTTTTTGAATTTAACAGAATATATTCATTCTTGGAATTAAATTCTGTCCTGAATGAGAGATTTTCATTATTGAATATGTTAGGAATAAAGAAACCTTGCTTTTTAATATAGCAGGTTTCTTTTTTTGCCTGAATACGATGTGCTTTGTCCACACCTTCTGCAACGGACTTATGAATACAGCAGTCTTCAAGTGGAAGATAATAATAATCCTTGTAATTACTGTAGAATAATTTCAGTGTATCAGAAATAACAGGAACTCTTAATATTGCAGTATTATCTTTACGCATACTGATTACAACTTCATTTCTTGTTGTAACGAAGCTTACCGGAATAATAAGATTATGAGAATAGGTTATAAGGAGTTCCTGCTTTGCTTGACCATTATAATCACTATAATTATGGATATAATACTCTTTATAGGTGAAAGTACAATTACTTGTATTTTTCAGAAAGAGTATGGGAAGAATTTTTGCCATTCCTAAAAGGTCTTCGCTATTATGATGGATAAGCGGATAGTAGTAGTCCTCTGACAGATTTTTCACATAGCTATGATAGTATTTAATTAATTCACCACCGTTAAATTGATCATCGGAATATATGTTTAAAAAGCTTTCTATATTTCTCTGATTAAGTGTAGTAAGACCAATTATATTTTTATAGGGCTTGATAATTTCATACAGATCAACATTTATTAAGCTGTCTAAAGAATAGGCTATATTGTACAGCCTTGTTCTGTATTCTAAAAAAGGAATATCGAATTTGTTGCCGTTGAAGTGTATAAGGTGAGAATATTTACCTGACAGATATTCATAAAATGCTAAAAGTATTATTCTTTCATCCGTGTAATCATCGGCAAACCACTGAATTGTGTTATATCCTTTATCATCAAAATAACCACATCCAATCAGATATATATTTGAATTCTCCCTAGACAGACCTGTAGTTTCTATATCGATAAAAATGTGTCCTTTAATCGGGACTAAATCAAATAATAGAGGATATGGTTTGATGTTTGGGAAGGTTTTGGTCAGTAATTGCATGTATAACTGTCTCCGTAAATTTTTAATGTGCTGCATAGTAACGAGCTATGATTGATTATTTAATAATATGATTCTGTGGGCAAAAACAACAGAATATCAACAATTTATTATATCATGAAGAAATAAAATGTGGTATTATTAGATAAATGAGTGCTTGAAGTTTGAATTTTCTTTATTTTTAAACAATTATACTTTATTTTCAAATAAGGAGAGAATATGGCAATATATTCGTTTAAGGGTGGTGTTCACCCGTTCGATGGTAAAAAGTTAACAAAGGATAAGGAGATTGACAGAATTATACCGGAAGGAGATATGGTATATCCTTTATCACAGCATATTGGAGCTCCTGCTAAGCCTGTTGTCAAGCCTAAGGACAGAGTATTAAAGGGACAGCTAATAGCAGAGGCGTCGGGATTTGTGTCTGCCAATATATATTCTACGGTTTCCGGTGTCGTAAAAGCAATTGAGAAAAGAAGAGTTCCTACAGGTGATAAGGTAATGTCAATTATTATCGAGAATGATAATCTGTATGACTGTGCTCCTCCTCTTGATTTTCCTGATATCAGTGATATGACCAAGGATGACGTAATAAACGCTATTAAGGCCGCAGGAATTGTTGGTATGGGCGGTGCCGGTTTCCCTACTCATGTCAAGTTGTCACCTAAATCTCCTGAAAAGATATTTTACTGCATTGTCAACTGTGCAGAGTGTGAACCATATCTTACATCTGACTGTAGGCGAGTTATGGAAGAACCTGAGAAAATCGTAGCAGGTCTTAAAATTGTACTATGCCTTTTTGAGCATGCAGAGGGAATAATAGCAGTAGAGGACAACAAGCCTGAGTGTATAAGAAAGCTGAAGGATTTGGCGGTGGATGAGCCACGTATTACTGTTAAAACTCTTAAAACAAAGTATCCTCAGGGTTCAGAGAGACAGTTGATTTATGCAACAACTCACAGGGCAATTAATTCTTCAATGCTTCCTGCAGATGCGGGTTGTATTGTTAATAATGTTGATACAATTCATGCAATTTACGAGGCTGTAATCGAGAAGAAGCCATTGCTTGATAGAGTAGTTACCGTTACCGGTGATGCTATTCGGTTCCCTAATAATTATCTTGTTCCCCTTGGAACCAGCTATGCTCAGTTAATTGAAGAAGCCGGAGGCTTTAAGGAGGAACCGGCAAAGGTTATTTCAGGCGGTCCTATGATGGGATTTGCGCTATTTGATTTGAATGTTCCGATTGTTAAAACATCTTCGGCAATTCTATCCATGAGTAAGGATGAGGTATCTAAAAAGCCCAGTGGTAATTGTATAAATTGCGGTGCTTGCGTAAATGCCTGTCCGGGAAGAGTTATTCCTGCAAGACTTGCTGATTTTGCGGAGCATAATGATGAAGAAATGTTCCTTAAGTATAATGGTATGGAATGTTGTGAATGTGGTTGCTGCAGTTATGTGTGTCCTGCCGGTAGACATTTAACTGCTGAAATAAAAACAATGCGTAAGAATTTACTTGCAAAGAAAAAGAGGAGTTAGAATAATGGGTGGATTAATTAATGTTTCTTCAGGACCTCATGTGAGAGATAAGGTATCTACCAGCATGATTATGCTTATTGTGATTATTGCTCTGATGCCGACTACGTTGTATGGTATATATCATTTTGGTGTCAATGCTGCAATACTGGTTGCTGTATGTGTTGTGACCTGTGTGTTAACTGAGCTGATATATGAACTTATTTTTAAAATGAGGGTTACGGTTCTTGATCTGAGCGCTGTTGTAACCGGTTTATTGCTGGCGCTTAATCTTCCAAGCACAGTGCCCTGGTGGATGGCTGTTATTGGTAGCGTGTTTGCTATTCTTGTGGTTAAAATGGCATTTGGAGGAGTGGGTCAGAACTTTATGAATCCTGCTCTCGCAGCCAGATGCTTTTTGTTAATTTGTTTTGCTTCACGTATGACTGACTTTACCTATGATGGTGTTTCTTCAGCTACACCTCTTGCAAAAATTAAAAACGGTGAAGCTGTTAATTTAAGGGATATGATTATAGGAAATATTCCGGGTACAATTGGTGAAACCAGTGTTATTGCAATTCTGATTGGTGCTGTGATTTTATTGGCTTTTGGAATAATCGGATTGCAGATACCATTAACCTATCTGATTACCTTTGTGCTGTTTATGGGAATTTTTTCCGGAAACGGTTTTGATGTTGATTATCTTACAGCTCAGCTTGCCGGTGGTGGAATAATGCTTGGAGCGTTCTTTATGGCTACTGATTATGCAACCTGTCCTATTACAGGCAAGGGCAAAATCATATACGGTGTACTTTTAGGAATTATGACAGGAATACTTAGAGTATATTCCAGCTCGGCAGAGGGTGTAAGCTTTGCAATTATTATATGTAATCTGCTGGTTCCTTTGATTGATAAATTCACTATTCCTAAATGCTTTGGTAAAGGAGGAGAGGTGTAATGCTAAATAATGTTAAGGCAATTTTAACTTTGGTCATTATTACGGTAATTGCAGGCGCAGCTCTTGGCTATGTATATGAGCTTACCAAGGTACCTATAGAAAATCAGGAACGTATCACAAGAGAGAAGGCATATAAGGAACTGTTCCCTGAAGCTACAGCCTTTGAGGAGGCCAGTGTTGATATTGAGGATCTTAATAACAGGATGAATAGTAGTAATTACCCCAATGATACAATTGATGGGATTCTTGATGCTGTAGGCAATGACGGTTCCGTAATGGGCAAAGTCATAACAGTTACCTCCCATGCAGGGTATGGTGGTGATATTACAATTGTAATGGGTGTTGATTCAGCGGGAACACTTAAGGATATTTCCATTCTTAGTATTTCTGAAACAGCCGGTCTTGGTATGAATGCAGATACCGATGATTTCAAGTCCCAGTTCAGAAATAAAAATGTTGCACAGTTTTCTTATACTAAAACAGGTGCTGTTCAGGAGTATGAGATTGATGCAATAAGTGGTGCAACCATTACAACCTCGGCTGTTACGGATGCCATAAATGCAGGACTTAGTTGCTTTGCGGAAACTAATTAATTGTAAATGGTAATATATGCTTTGCTCCATTTGCTGTGAAGCTTGTTATTTGGGACTGTAGGTGTATTTGTTAGATATTTTGATTTTAATTTAATTTATGTTTTTTACGATTAAGGGAGAAAACATTATGGGTAGAATTATAGAAAGATTAACAAATGGAATTATAAAAGAAAATCCAACGCTGTGTCTTGTGCTTGGTATGTGTCCGACACTTGCCGTAACCACCTCTGCTATAAACGGACTTGGTATGGGACTTACTACAACAGCAGTTTTGATTATGTCTAATTTCCTTATTTCACTGCTTAGAAAGGTAATTCCTGACAGTGTTAGAATACCTTCCTTTATAGTAATAATTGCAACCTTTGTTACTGTTATGCAGTTGCTGCTACAGGCATATATACCGAGTCTGTATGAATCTCTTGGTATATATATTCCGCTTATTGTTGTTAACTGTATTATTCTTGGAAGAGCGGAAGCCTATGCATCAAAGAATCCTGTAATTTATTCTATATTTGATGGTCTTGGAATGGGACTTGGATTTACTGTTTCCCTTACCCTGATTGGTACAATAAGAGAGCTTATAGGTGCCGGAAGTGTATTTGGTTTTAGAGTTCTTCCTTCCGCTTACGAACCCTTGACAATATTTATTATGGCTCCCGGTGCATTTTTTGTTCTTGCAGCTCTCACTGCTGTTATGAATAAAATCAGGCTGTCAAAGGGTAAGGATACAGGTAAGATGGGAAATTGCGATAAAATGTGTGAATCCTGCAATGTTAGCGGTTGCAGTGGAAGGAGCGTAATAAATGGATAAATTACTTACTATTGCAATAGGGTCTGCTTTTATTAATAATGTTGTACTTAGCCAGTTCCTGGGAATATGTCCATTTTTAGGTGTTTCTAAAAAGGTTAAAACAGCAGCGGGAATGGGAACCGCAGTTGTTTTTGTAATTACTTTGTCTTCGGCAGTTACCGGAGCACTTTATAAGTTTTTATTAGTTCCCTTTGGAATAGAGTATTTACAGACAATTGTATTTATTCTTGTTATTGCTGCTCTTGTACAGTTTGTTGAAATGTTTCTTAAGAAAAAGATTAAGTCTTTGTACAATGCACTTGGTGTTTACTTGCCTCTTATAACAACAAACTGTGCCGTTCTTGGAGTAGCACTTACAAATGTATCTAATTCATACAGCATTATAGAAGGGGTTGTTAACGGCTTTGCTGTTTCCTTCGGTTTCCTTATTTCCATTGTGATTATGGCAGGAATAAGAGAAAAAATTGAATACAATAATATTCCCAAATCACTTAGGGGAATGCCTATTGTGTTAATCACGGCAGGTCTTATGGCAATTGCATTTTTTGGATTTTCAGGATTAAAGTAAATGTATGTTAAATACTAATGATTAAGGAGAATCGATATGTCGATATCAGGTATTATTATTGCTGTTTGTGTAATAGGTGGTCTTGGTTTGATTGTCAGTGTTTTTCTTTGCTTCTTCGGTAATTATTTTAAGGTGGAAGTGGATGAGAGAGAAATAGCTGTGATAAATGTGCTTCCCGGTAATAATTGCGGAGGCTGCGGTTATCCCGGATGTTCGGGTCTTGCTGCTGCAATCGTTAAGGGAGAGGCACCGGTTAATGGTTGCCCCGTAGGTGGAGAGCCTGTGGCAAAGGAAGTTGCCAAAATCATGGGCGATGATTGTGTTAATATAGAAAAAATGGTTGCCTTTGTTAAGTGCGCCGGTAATTGTGAAAACACTGAGAAAAAATATGAATATAGCGGTCCTTCTGATTGCAAAATGGCAAGCTTTGTTCCGGGTGGAGGTAATAAGAGCTGTGATTTTGGATGCCTTGGGTATGGTAGCTGTAAGGCAGTGTGTCAATTTGATGCAATCGAAATAGTAGGTGGAATAGCGCGTATTAATAAGGAAAAATGTAAAGCCTGCGGAAAGTGTATTGAAGCCTGTCCTAAGCATCTTATTGAGCTGGTTCCGTATAAGGCTAAGGTTATTGTGAACTGTTCTAATTATGACAGGGGGCCCTTGGTAACAAAATCCTGCAAGGTAGGATGTGTAGGCTGTGGTCTGTGTGCAAAGGAGTGTCCTAAGGAAGCTATAACAATTAAGGATAATCTGGCAGTAATCGATCAGGATAAATGTGTAGGCTGTGGCCTGTGTGCAAAGAAATGTCCAAGAAAGATAATAGATATGGTATAATAACCGTAAAGGTCAAAGGGACCAATGAAATATTTAATTGTATTTAGGAGAATGATATGAAGATTTCAGATATTTTAGCCGGTAAAGAACCAACCCTGTCTTTTGAGGTTTTTCCTCCAAAGACAAGCGATAATTTTGAATCAGTGGAAAAGGCAACAGGAGAAATAGCTAAGCTTAATCCTGATTTTATGAGTGTAACCTATGGTGCCGGTGGCAGTACAAGCAAGTTCACTACAGAGATTGCTTCTAATGTTAAAAAGCTTGGTGTTACACCACTTGCACATCTTACCTGTGTCAATGCCACAAAGGATAGTCTTGATGCCCAGATTGAAAGTCTAAAGGCAAATGGTATTGAGAATATTCTTGCACTTAGAGGTGATCTTCCACAGGGAGTGGAGAGTACAGATGATTGGGTATATAAGCATGCAAGTGAGCTTATTCCCATTATTAAGGAGCATGGTGATTTTTGCATAGGTGGCGCATGCTATCCGGAAAAACATCCTGAATCTGATAATAGCTGGTCTGATATAGAGAATTTAAAAATCAAGGTAGATGCAGGCTGCGAATTTCTGACTACCCAGATGTTTTTTGATAATAATATATTCTTTAATTATTTATATAAGGTGAGGGATGCCGGAATTAAGGTTCCCATTGTTGCCGGTATTATGCCTGTTACCAATGCTAAGCAGATGGATAGGATATATAAGCTGTCCCAGGCTTATCTGCCTCACAGATTTGTGGCACTTCTTGATAAATTCAAGGATAATCCTGAGGCTATGCGTCAGGCAGGAATTGCTTATGCAACAGATCAGATAATTGATCTTATTGCCAGTGGTATTAATAATATTCATATTTATACTATGAATAAGCCTTCAACCGCATTACAGCTTCAGAAGAATCTGTCAGCAATTGTTCCTTCCTGCAAGGGAAAGTAGGAGTTAATTATTAATAAGATATTCTGTTGCACCTTCACTTGTGAGTATTTCGTAGTTGCTTGTTATTAGAACTGCTTCTGTATCATCAAGTGAATTAATAAAATCAAGTGCTTTTTCGCTTCCAAGAAGAATGCATATTGTTGAAAGTGCGTCTGCATCCAGTGATGATTCAGTGATTATAGTTGCACTCATTAGGTCAGTATCGGCAGGGTAGCCTGTATTCTTATCAAGAATATGATGGTATATCCTGCCGTCTTTTTCGAAATATCTTTCGTATATTCCGCTGGTTACAATTGATTTATTTTTAAGACTAAGCCCATACATTACTTCGCCTTCTTTTCCGAAGGGCCTTTTTACACCTATATTCATAAGCTCATTTCCGGGCTTGGTTCCAAGTACAATTATATTTCCTCCCAGATTTATAATTGCGGAATTGACGTTCTCACTTATAAGATAATCTCTGATCCTATCGGCAATATAGCCCTTGGCCAGTCCCCCAAAATCAATTTTTGCTGCAGCATCATTTTTTGAAACAGTATTATCAGAGGTTAGGAATTCTATATTTTCCATACCAACATGTTTCATGCATTCGTTTATTGATAATTCCGGTGGAAGTTCTTTGTTAGCTCGTGCTTCTGTCCATAGAGTAGAAAGCGAACCTATGGAAATATCAAAGCTTCCTTTTGATAATTCGTAGTATTTGTTGGCTGAAATTAAAAGAGCTATTGTATCAGAGGAAACGATAATTGAATTACATGATGAATTATTGATTGTGCACACATCACTGGATACTACGGATATTGAAAATAGATTCTCGTAGTATTCACATATATCAAAGCAGTGATTCAGAATAGCTTCATCCTGCGTGTCATACAGAGTAATTGTTACAAGTGTATCAAAATACAAATCGGCACGGGATAATGTACCGTTAATATTTAAGGCTGTAGTGTTGCAGCCTGATAGAATTAATGAAATAACAAGTATTAATATTAAATTGTGAAAGGATTGAGTTATTTTTACCATGATGTTATGCTATCATAGTAAAAATGAATATACAATGATTCTGAAAGGATTTATTTAAGATGGGTTATTTTGATGATCAGGACAGAGATGATAAGAGAGCATATAAAAAGATGGTTGTCTATTTCGTAGCGGCAGCTTCTCTGGTTATGCTTCTATTTTTGGTTGTAATATATATGAATACTGCAGAGAAGAGTAAGGAAGAGAAGAGACGACTACGGGAAGAGGCTAAGGAGATGGCTGAAATAGAAGAGGAAAAGGCAGAGGAAGAGGCACTTGGAATCGGTAAAAATAATTTGCGTTCCGAGGATCTTGATTTTTGGGATATGTATGAGGAAGATGAAAATGACAGAAAAGAGGATGATAAAGAGGATTCAAAAGAGGATGATACGCTGTCGGGAAATGAATTAATTAAAAAGGACGATCGTAAGCGTGTATATGATGAGGATAATGAAGATAAGATAGAGGGGGAAATATCTGCAAATATTGTTAGCAGGAATGAATATGATGATGAGAATCATATAAAGGCTTATGATTTAAACGGTGATGAAAAGTGGTATGCTATTTCAGAGACGGCAGCGAAAAATAACTATGATTTTAAAGGAAATTTAAGTACAACAACCAGTAACAATGAGATTTTCTATAATGACCGTAAGGTTAAGTCTACACTTGGCATAGATGTGTCAAAGTATCAGGGAACCATTGATTGGAAAAAGGTCAAGGAGAGCGGTATTGAATTTGCTATGATAAGACTGGGGTCCAGGGGATACGGAAGCGGTCAATTAATCCTTGATGATAATTTCGTGACTAATATTACAGGAGCCAAAGAGGCAGGAGTTAAGGTAGGAGTATACTTCTATTCACAGGCAGTCAGCGTGGAGGAAGCAGTTGAGGAGGCTAATTTTACTGCCGGTGCATTACTAAATTACGGTGTAACTTATCCTGTGGTATGTGATGTTGAGTGGGTTGAAAATGATACAGCAAGAACTGACAAATTAACAAGTAAAGAAAGAACAGAGTATGTATGCAAGTTCTGTGAAACAATAAAAAACTTCGGCTATGTGCCTATGATTTATGCCACTAAGGATATGCTTATTGCAGGACTTGATGTGGATAGGATAGATGATTACGATGTGTGGCTGCAGGACGATTGTGTGGAAGGTGTAGGCACAGACTATCCATATCAGTTTACCATGTGGCAATACAGTCAGAAGGGAACTGTAAATGGTGTGTCAGGTGCTGTTGATATGGATCTGTGTTTTGTGAATTACGAAGAAAGATAAGTTATAAATTGTACAATTTATCGGATATTTTAATCCGTGTATAGATTTCGGCATATCCCGATGGAGTTAGTGACTCTATGTAATTGAGCTCGTAATTCTTATCGGGATATTTCTTTTTGACAGTATCAACAGCCTTGTTGTAGGCAATTGCAGCCTCCTGTTCTGTAGGATATGTTCCTATGTTGTAATTGCCGTTTATGAGAATTACTGCTTTATATTCATTGTCTGTCTGCTTTAATACTCCATGATATTTGTTTATTATTTCAATATTTTCGTATCTGTAATCATAGATGTCATCATTTATAAAACGATAGTCTCTGTTTAATACCGCGTGTCGTTTAATTCCATAACGGGAATTAATATTAACCTGCATTCCATAGTCAGCAACAAAAAGATGACCTCCCCGTTTACTGATTTTGTGCTCGGCATAATAAAAAAGGTCCTCAATATCAAAGGTATATACCATATCTCTTGACAGGTAATACAGGAAATATCTTTTTTGTAAATATATGGGATTTTTAAAGTACACTTTATTGTCCCTGAAATTGACAAGAATTACATACTTATCAAAGGAAAGCGGGCAGCTTTTTTTATAATCTGCTATGGATTTTTGTGAGTATAAAAGCTTACCGGCATATTCGTAGGCCTTGGTTGCTAAAGCCTCTGTTGAAAATGAACCAAGACTAATATGCTTATTACGATAGGTAATGGAGGCACGAAAGCTTAAAGTGCCGTCTTTTTTTGTTGTTTTATATGATCCGACTGATGACATAATTTCCCCTGATGTATATTTGGTGTACGTAGAGATATAATAGCTTTTTATTCTTTAATCATTTTATCAAATGTTTATAGGGTTGACAATTTTGTTATTAATGACAATCATATCATTTTTTGACTTTTATTGCATAAATTGTATTTATATTATTCACACAAAAGCACAATATATGGTATACTTATTTTTGTTTTTACATATTTTTCCACTAAGGAGGACAAAGCAGTGCCAAAGTCACAGAATCAGAAGCTTAAAATATTATTACTTAAGGACATTCTTTATCGTTATACTGACGAGAATCATCCCTTAAGTGCCAACAGTATTATAGATACTTTAAGAGAGTGCGATATCGAAGCGGAAAGAAAGAGTATATATAACGATATAGAGAATTTAGCATCCTACGGAATGGATATATTGAAGATAAACGGAAGAGAAGGCGGATTTTTCCTTGGAAGTCGTGAGTTTGAGCTTGCGGAATTAAAAATGCTTATTGATGCCGTACAGTCTTCGAAGTTCATTTCAGGGAAAAAGTCAGAGCAGCTTGTTAAGAAGATTAGTGAGCTGGCAAGTGTCTATGACGAGGATGAGCTTAAGCGTCAGGTGTACAGGGTTAACAATGTTAAGAGTCAGAATGAGAGCATACTCTATATCATTGATGACATTAATGAAGCAATCAGAAATAATAGAAAGATTGATTTTAAGTATTTGGACTGGACTACAGAGCTTAAGCTTAAGCCCAGAAAGAACGGTGAGATTTATCAGGTAAGTCCTGTTTCTCTTATATGGGATGATGAGTATTATTATCTTGTAGCCTACGATGCAGAGGCTGACATGATTAAACATTATCGTGTGGACAAGATGAGTGATATTGCTATATCTGAAGAAGAATGTGATAAGCATGACAAGGTGAAGCTTGAGGATTACGCCGGTCGTGTATTTGGTATGTTCGGTGGCGAGACAGTAAACGTTACTGTTTTGTGCCCTAAGAATAAGATTGGTATTCTCATTGACAGATTTGGTCAGGATATCAAAATCACGGCAGGCGATGAAGAGACGGTTAAGGTTCATACTGACGTTGTTCTTAGCAGTCAATTCTATGGTTGGATGGCATCTATCGGACCCGATACCAGATTAGTCGCTCCTGCCAATGCTGTTGAAGCATATAAGACCTTCCTTAAGGACAATCTTTCAAGGTATTGATGATTTGTAATTTATACAATTTTAAATATTTTTTCATATATAAATTTTGTTTAAAATTGTTGGAAAGACTTATTGACTTAATATTTTATTACTGATATATTATTTAAGGCCACAATATCTTGTGGTCTTATAATTTTAGATTTGCTATATGTAGTTGCGGAGGTAGGAAATGAGTGAACAGGTAAAAGACAATGATATAATTAGTTATTCGGAAATATATAAGCCCAAGCGTGAAGTCAGGATGATTAAGAAGGACGGCACCAGAGAAATCTTTAATGTTCAGAAGGTTATTGATGCTGTGGGCAAGTCTGCATATCGTGCGCTTACCAAGTTTACAGAGGATGAGAAGAAATTTATCTGTCAGAATGTTATTGAAAGAGTAGACGAGCTTGACGTGGATGAGATTCCTATTCCTGTTATGCATAACATTGTGGAGAGCGCCCTTGAGGAGGTTAAGCCTATAGTAGCTAAATCCTACAGGGATTATCGTAATTACAAGCAGGATTTTGTACGTATGTTAGACGACGTTTATAAGAAAAGTCAGTCTATTATGTACGTAGGTGACAAGGAGAATGCCAATACAGATTCGGCTCTTGTTTCTACCAAGAGAAGCTTGATTTTTAATCAGCTTAACAAGGAGCTTTATCAGAAGTTCTTCATGACTACAGAAGAGATTCAGGCCTGCCGTGACGGATATATATATGTTCATGATATGTCTGCAAGACGTGATACCATGAACTGCTGTCTCTTTGACGTGGAGAATGTATTGAGGGGCGGCTTTGAAATGGGTAATATCTGGTACAACGAGCCTAAGGCTCTTGATACCTGTTTTGATGTAATCGGAGATATTGTTCTTTCGGCTGCATCACAGCAGTATGGTGGTTTTACAGTTCCTTCTGTGGATCTTATTCTTGAACCCTATGCTGAGAAATCATACGAGAAATATGTCAAGAAGTATACAGAACTTGGAATCAGTGAGGATAAGGCAAAGGAAGTTGCTTTAGCTGATGTGGAGCGTGATTTTGAACAGGGCTTTCAGGGCTGGGAATACAAGTTTAATACAGTAGCTTCTTCAAGAGGTGATTATCCTTTTATTACAGTTACTGCCGGTACCGGAACCGGTCGTTTCGCCAAGATGGCTACTATTACAATGCTTAAGGTAAGACGTAAGGGACAGGGTAAGGAAGACTGTAAGAAGCCTGTATTGTTCCCTAAGATTGTATTTTTATACGATGAGAATCTTCATGGTCCCGGTAAGGAGCTTGAGGATGTATTTGAAGCAGGAGTAGAGTGCTCCAGTAAGACCATGTATCCTGACTGGTTGTCACTTACAGGTAAGGGATATATTGCTTCAATGTATAAACAGTACGGTAAGATTATTTCACCTATGGGCTGCAGAGCCTTTCTGTCACCCTGGTATATAAGAGGTGGAATGCATCCTGCTGATGAACAGGATGAACCTATTTTTGTAGGTCGTTTCAATATTGGTGCTGTATCCCTGCATCTTCCTATGATTCTTGCTAAGTCAAGACAGGAGAGCAGAGATTTCTTCGAGGTTCTTGATTACTATCTTAACCTTATTCGTGGTTTACATAATAGGACCTATGCATACCTGGGTGAGATGCGTGCATCTACCAACCCTCTTGCTTATTGTGAGGGCGGTTTCTACGGTGGTAATCTTAAATTGACCGATAAGATCAAACCACTTCTTAAGTCAGCTACTGCATCCTTTGGAATTACTGCGTTTAATGAATTACAGGAATTATATAACGGTAAGTCACTTGCTGAGGATGGTCAATTCGCTCTTGATGTGCTGACTCATATTAATCAGAAGGTCAATGAATTTAAGGAAGAGGATGGCAACCTGTATGCTATATATGGAACTCCTGCAGAGAGTCTGTGTGGTCTTCAGGTTAAGCAGTTCCGTAAAAAATATGGTATTGTTGAGAATGTTTCAGACAGAGAATATGTATCTAATTCTTTCCACTGCCATGTAACAGAGGATATTACTCCTATTGAGAAACAGAATCTTGAATACAGATTCTGGGAGCTTAGCAATGGTGGTAAGATACAGTATGTTAAGTACCCTATTGACTACAATCTTGATGCAATTAAGACTCTCATTAGAAGAGCAATGGAAATGGGACTGTATGAGGGTGTTAATCTTTCGCTGGCTTATTGCGATGATTGTGGACATCAGGAGCTGGAGATGGACGTATGTCCTAAATGTGGAAGCACTAACCTCACAAAGATTGAACGTATGAATGGTTATCTTTCATATAGCAGAGTACATGGTGATACTCGATTAAATGAAGCAAAGATGGCTGAAATCGCAGAAAGGAAGAGCATGTAACATGAGGTATCATAATATTACGAAGGATGACATGCTTAATGGAGATGGCCTGCGTGTTGTTCTTTGGGTTGCAGGTTGTGACCATTGCTGTAAGGATTGCCATAATCCTATGACATGGGATCCTGACGGTGGTTTATTGTTTGACGAGGCTGCCAAACAGGAAATATTTAATGAATTAGATAAGGATTATATTTCCGGTATTACCTTTAGCGGAGGAGATCCTCTTCATGCTGCCAATCGCCTGGATGTTCTGAATCTTGCTAAGGAAATACGTGAGAAATATCCTCATAAGACAATCTGGTTATATACCGGATATCTGTGGGATGATGTATATGATAAACCAATCGCCAAGTATATTGACGTTTTGGTTGATGGTGAATTTGAGATTGATAAAAAGGATGTTAAGCTTCTCTGGAAGGGCTCCGGCAATCAGCGTGTAATAGATGTTAAGGCAACACTTGAATCCGATGATGTGGAGAATCCTGTTATACATTGTCCTGATTATTATGTATAGAAGTTGTATACTTGTGTTACGGTTCAGGGACTGAACTGTAACCGGAAGCTGCATATAACAGGAAGTAGAGGTGCAGTGTGCATCCTGTGCTTAATATGACGAGTCGTATTTGAAAATATAAATATTAGTGTACGGAGACAATATGAAGAGAGTAGCTCAGTTTGAAAAGGTAAGTCAGGACAATTTTGTTTCTGCATTTATGGAAGAATTTAATAAGGATAAGGAATATGCTGTGGATATCTATAATTCATTAAAGCTTCCTAAACGTGCTACAAAGGGTTCTGCCGGTTATGATTTTTATATACCTGATGAATGTTCCCTTAAGCCAGGCGAGACTATTAAGATACCTACAGGTATAAGAGCAAAGATGGATGAAGAGTGGGTGCTTAAGCTGTACCCAAGAAGCGGTCTTGGCTTTAAGTATCGCTTGCAGCTTAATAATACTGTTGGAATTATAGATAGTGATTATTATTATTCTGATAATGAAGGTCATATTTTTGCCAAAATCACTAACGACAGTAATGAGAATAAGGTAGTTAAGCTAAGCAAGGGCGATGGCTTTATGCAGGGTATTTTTATTGAATATGGAATTACATTTGATGATGATGCTACTTCAGTTAGAAACGGTGGTTTTGGAAGTACAGGAAAGTGATTAATGAAGGCAGTTTGCTAATGCAGGTTGCCTTCTATTTCTACTGTGGGAATATGAAGAATAAAGAACATATAATTAAAAAAGTTAATATAGACAGCATCGCCTATGAAATGGACATTGAAGAGGGAGATGTTTTACTTGCTATTAACGGACAGGAAATAGAGGACATTTTTGATTATCAGTATTTGTGCGAGGATGAGGAAATTACTGTACTTATTCGAAAAAAGGATGGTCAGGAGTGGGAGCTTTTAATAGAAAAGTACCAGGACGAGGATCTGGGAATTGAATTTGAACAGGGACTAATGGATGAATACAGATCCTGTAGAAATAAATGTATATTCTGCTTTATTGACCAGATGCCTAAGGGAATGAGAGATACTTTGTATTTTAAGGATGATGATTCCAGATTATCCTTTTTACAGGGCAACTATGTGACTTTGACCAATATGTCCGACAAGGATGTGGATAGGATTATTCGGTACCATTTATCACCCATTAATATTTCCTTTCAGACAACGAATCCTGAGCTCCGCTGTAAAATGTTAAACAACAGATTTGCAGGAGAGGCATTGACTATTGTGGACAGATTTTTTGAAGCCGGTATTACCATGAATGGTCAGATTGTTTTATGTAAGGATGTAAATGATGGGGATGAACTGGAAAAATCCATAAGTGACCTTACAAAATATATACCCTTCCTCGAAAGCGTTTCTGTAGTGCCTGTGGGTCTTTCAAAATTCCGTGAAGGCTTATATGAGCTAGCTCCTTTTTCAAAGGAGGATGCAGAGAAAACCCTTGATATTATTGAAGGCTGGCAGAAAAAGATATATTCAGAGCATGGTATTCATTTCGTACACGCTTCTGATGAGTTCTACATTCTTGCTGACAGGGAGATTCCAAAGGAGGAGTCCTACGATGGTTATCTTCAGCTTGAGAATGGCGTTGGCATGGTGCGTTCCTTTATGGATGAATTTGAAGAGGCATACAGTATTCTTAAAAAGAAGGCAGATAAGGATTTTTCACTTAAAGAATTAGACAGAGATATTTCTTTTGTTACTGGCAGACTGTTTTATCCTTATCTTATTAAAATGACAGATAAGCTTATGGAGCTCTTTCCTAAGCTTACAATCAGAGTATATGATATTCGCAACGATTTTTTTGGTGAAACAATTACTGTTTCCGGGCTGCTTACAGGTCAGGATATTCTGGCTCAGCTTAAGGGAAAAGCTCTTGGAGATGTACTATATCTACCCCAGTGTCTGCTTCGCTCAGGGGAGGAGGTACTCCTTGATGATATGACGGTTTCAGAACTTAAAATTTCTTTACAAGCAGATATAGATATTGTAAAATCAAGCGGATGGGACTTAGTGGAAACAGTTGTAGGAGAGAGGATTTATGAGTAAACCTATTGTGGCTGTGGTTGGACGTCCTAATGTAGGAAAGTCCACCTTGTTCAATGCTTTGGCAGGAGCCAGAATAAGTATTGTTAAAGATACACCCGGTATTACAAGGGACAGAATATATGCAGAGGTAACATGGCTTGATCATGATTTTACGCTTATTGATACAGGTGGAATTGAACCGGAAAGTAAGGATATTATTCTTTCGCAGATGCGTGAACAAGCTCAGATTGCCATTGATACTGCTGACGTAATTATTTTTATGGTTGACGTTAAACAGGGACTGGTGGATGCTGATTCCAAGGTTGCTGATATGCTTAGACGTTCAAAAAAGCCTATAGTTTTGTGCGTAAATAAGGTTGATAATATAGATAAATACGGGAATGATGTATATGAATTCTATAACCTCGGTATTGGCGAGCCCTATGCAATATCTGCATCTAATATGATGGGACTTGGAGATATGCTTGATCAGGTTGTGGCACTTTTTCCGGAAAATGATGGGGAAGAGACAGAGGATGACAGACCAAGGGTAGCTATTATCGGTAAGCCTAACGTAGGTAAGTCATCAATTATTAATAAGCTTCTCGGAGAGAATCGTGTTATTGTTTCCAATATCGCAGGTACTACAAGAGATGCTGTTGATACACCGATTACCCATGATGGCAAAGAGTATGTATTTATAGATACTGCAGGTCTCAGACGCAAGAAGAATGTTAAGGAAGAGCTTGAACATTTCATGGTGGTGAGAACTGTGGGAGCTGTTGAGAGAGCAGATGTGGTCATTCTTGTAATTGATGCTGTAGAGGGCGTTACGGAGCAGGAAGCCAAAATCGCCGGAATAGCTCATGAGAGCGGTAAGGGTGTTATTATTGCCGTTAATAAATGGGATGCTGTTGAGAAAAATGACAAGACAATTTATGAATATGAGAATAAGATAAAAACTACATTGTCATATATGCCTTATGCGGAAACTATTTTTATTTCGGCACTGACAGGACAGCGTATGAATAAGCTTTTTGATCTCATAGATATGGTTGTAAGTAATCATTCTATGCGTATTCAGACGGGTGTACTTAATGAGATTATGTCAGAGGCTGTAGCAATGCAACAGCCCCCTGCTGATAAAGGAAAGCGCCTTAAACTGTTTTATATGACCCAGGTAGCGGTTAAACCACCTACATTTGTAATATTTGTTAATGATAAAGAGCTTATGCATTTTTCATATACCAGATATATTGAGAATAAGATAAGAGAAGCCTTTGGATTCAGAGGAACTCCCCTTAGGTTTATTATTCGAGAAAGAGGCCAGGAATAATGGAACGTCTAATTTGTCTTGCTATTGGATATGCTTTTGGATTGATTCAGACAGGATACATTGTTGGAAGATTTAATAAAATAGATATTCGTAAATATGGAAGTAATAATTCAGGAACTACAAATGTATTAAGAACCTTAGGCTCTAAATGTGCTGCTGTTGTTCTTCTTGGAGATGCGCTAAAGTGTATCCTGGCAGTAATTGTATGTAAGTGTATTTTTATGAATAGCTGTGCTAGCATTATAAGTACTCTTATGCTGTATGCTGCCTTTGGAGTTATCCTGGGACATAATTTCCCTTTTTATATGCATTTCAAGGGAGGAAAGGGAATTGCAGCTACATTGGGGCTTGCGTTGTCCTATTGCTTTCAGTTTAGATATGGCTGGCTTGTGACGGTATGCGGTGTTGTTGTTTTTGCGTTAATATTTTTTACAACACATTATGTTTCTCTTGGCTCGATTTGCGCATATATTTTTCTTTATATTGAGATTATATTTGTCGGCAATCGTGGACTCTTTGGATATATACCCGGAGTTGATACAAAATATCTTATTGAATATTATATTGTTTTCTTCATTCTGACTGCTATGGCAATAATACGTCATAAGGCCAATATTGTTCGGCTGTTAAATAAGAATGAAAGAAAGACTTATCTTAGAAGTAAGCCTGAACTTAAGGAGGGTTAATTAATGGGTAAAGTTAGCGTTATTGGAGCAGGAAGCTGGGGAACCGCTCTTGCATTAGTGTTACATGACAATGGACATGAGGTTACCGTATGGTCAATTGTTGAAGCAGAAATTGATATGCTGAATAAAGAGCATGAGCATAAGGATAAGCTACCCGGTATAGAGTTACCAAAGGATATGATTTTCACAACTGATTTGGAGCTTGCATGTAAAGACAAGGATATGCTGGTACTTGCTGTTCCTTCACCTTTTACAAGAAGTACATCTAAGATGCTTAAGGATAAGGTTAAGGACGGACAGCTTATTGTGTCTGTGGCTAAGGGTGTTGAAGAGGATTCTCTTATGACTCTTTCGCAGATAATAAAGGACGAGGTTCCTCAGTGTGAGGTTGCGGTTCTGTGTGGACCTTCCCATGCCGAAGAGGTGGGAAAGAGAATTCCCACTACCTGTGTTGCCGGTTCTAAGAAGAAGGATACTGCAGAGTATGTTCAGAACATGTTTATGAATGAGAATTTCAGAGTATATACAACTCCTGATGTGTTGGGAATGGAGCTTGGCGCTGCACTTAAGAACGTAGTTGCTTTGGCAGCAGGTATTGCAGATGGACTTGGCTATGGTGATAATACCAAGGCTGCACTTATTACAAGAGGAATTGCAGAAATTGCAAGACTGGGAGTCGTAATGGGCGGCAAGATAGAAACCTTTAGCGGACTAACAGGAATAGGTGATCTTATTGTTACCTGTGCAAGTATGCATTCACGTAACAGAAGAGCCGGTATTCTTATAGGTCAGGGTAAGACCTACGATGAGGCTATGAAGGAAGTCAAGATGGTAGTTGAGGGAGTGTATTCAGCAAAGGCTGCCCTTGCACTTGGTAAGAAATATGAGGTCGATTTGCCTATTATTACTCAGGTTAATAAAATATTGTTTGAAGATAAACCTGCTGCAGAGGCTGTAAAGGAACTGATGCTTAGAGACAGAAAGTATGAACACAGTTCACTTCCTTGGGATTAATTAATTATGATTTTAACGGATTCTGATAATACATTTGAGCGTATTATGGAATCCGTTTTTTTATGTTTCTTACTGTTAGGACACTTACCGGTAACATCAGGCAGTAACACCGGTACAGCAGCTACTTGCATTTGACTTCATAATAATTTATGATATAAATAACTGTATTTTGTTGTTGTAAGAAATAATTTACATAAATGATAGGAGTAGAGTAATGAGTATTAACGATAATGGATTTAAGAGCACATCTACCTATGTTGCATCAGAAGAATTAATGTCTGCCGTTAATGTGGCAAGACTTCTTGAGAAGCCACTGTTAATCAAGGGAGAACCGGGAACCGGTAAGACAATGCTGGCTGAAGCTATTGCAGAGTCCCTTAATATGAAGCTGATTATATGGAATATTAAGTCCACTACCAAGGCTCAGGATGGTCTGTATATGTATGATACTATTCAGCGTCTCTATGACAGTCAATTTGGAGAAGAGGGCGTTGATGATATTAAGAGATATATTAAGCTTGGTAAGCTGGGAGAGGCATTTTCCAGCGAGGAACAGGTTATTTTGCTTATTGATGAAATAGATAAGGCTGATCTTGAGTTCCCTAATGACTTGTTGTGGGAGCTTGATCAGATGGAATTCTATATTCATGAAACCAAGGAAACAATAAAGGCAAAGAAACGTCCTATTGTTATTATTACGTCTAATGCTGAGAAGGAATTGCCGGATGCTTTCCTTAGAAGATGTATATTTCATTATATAGCCTTTCCTGACAAGGAGCTTATGACTGAAATAGTCAAAACACATTTTGATCATGTTGATGATAAGCTTTTGGCAGAGGCGTTGAAGGTATTCTATGATATTCGCGATATGCGTGATGTTAAGAAAAAACCAAGCACTTCAGAACTTATTGACTGGATAAGAGCTCTTCAATTAGGTGGTATTCCTACGGAAAAAATTGTTAGTGAGCTTCCCTTTGTAGGAACCATTGTTAAGAAGGACGAGGATCTTAATGCTGTAATTCACGGTAGAGGTTTGTAGGATGTTTACTGACTTTTTCTTTTTTCTTAGAAAAAAAGGCTTCGAGGTATCAATGTCAGAGTGGTTGACCTTGATTGAAGCTCTTGATATTGGTCTTGCAGGTGCAAGTATTACCAGATTTTATTATTTGTGCCGTATGATTCTGTGTAAATCAGAGAATGATTATGACAAGTTTGATATGATATTTGATGAATACTTTAAGGGTATTCACATGGAAGAGGATGAAATATCAGATGCCATGAAGAGATGGCTTGACAAGGCTGACTTTAAAGATATGGCAGCACTTGAGATGCAGAAGAAATACCTTGATGGTGAGGCTAATAAGATTGAGGAGACTCCTGAAGAGGTTCTTGAAAAGTTCAGAGAACGTCAGAAGGATCAGGATTCGGAACATAATGGTGGTAATCAGTGGATTGGAACTATGGGTAATTCCTCCTTTGGTAACCTGTCCGGTCATATGGGTGGTGTTCGAATAGGTGGAACTACCGGTTATCAGTCTGCTTTTCAGGTTATAGGAGAGCGTAAGTTTAGGGATTTTAGAAATGACAGAGTCCTTGATAATCGTCAGTTTCAGGTGGCGTTAAGAAAGCTCAGACAGTTTTCTACACGTATGGATGTACCCAAAACTGAACTGGATATTAACGGAACGATTGATAAGACCTGTAATAACGGAGGATATTTACAGCTATGCTTTGAAAGACCAAGAAAGAATACTGTGAAGCTGTTATTATTGATGGACTCCGGTGGCACTATGATTCCCTATAGCAATCTCTTAAATGAATTGTTTCAGTCTGTTAATAAATCCAATCATTTTAAGGATGTTAAAACATATTATTTCCATAACTGCATTTATGCACGATTGTATAATTCTCCTGAATGTGAATTCGGTGACTGGATAGAAACAGAATGGATGTTTAAGAATCTTGATAGTGATTACAAGGTTATTATAGTGGGTGATGCTGCAATGGCACCGGAGGAGCTGTATTCCGATACAGGTAATTACAGAGGACCCAATGACGGACTGTCAGGATATGAATGGCTTAAGCTTATGAAGAAGAACTTTAAACGTATTTTGTGGCTTAATCCTAAGATGGCTCCGGGTAATGCACCCTGGAGAGAAGCGGAGACTGCCGTAAAGGAATTGTTTAAGATGAATCGTCTGACTGTGGATGGACTTAAGGATGGTATGAAATATTTAATGACTACTAATTAGATGTGGAGGGTGTCGTTATGTATAAAATCATGATAGTTGATGATAATATGACCAATCTTATTATGGCTAAGAAGGTGCTGGAAGAGCTGTATGAAATTGTTCCTGTTTCTTCCGGTAAGATGGCACTTGAATTCCTTAGGGACATGCCGGACCCACCCGATCTTATTCTTCTTGATGTGGATATGCCGGAGGTTAATGGCTTTTATGTAATCAGTGAAATTAAATCCAATCCACGTCTTGCTGATATTCCCGTGATTTTCCTTACTGCCCAGGATGATCCTACTACTGAGGTGGAGGGGTATTTTCTTGGGGCAATTGATTACATTAAGAAACCCTATACTACTTTGCTGTTGAGAAAAAGACTGGATGTTCATGTTCAGTTAATTGAACAGCAGCGTCTTTTGAAAAAATACAACGATAATCTGTCACAGACCCTTAAGGAGAAGGTACATAATATTGTTGAGCTGGAATATGCTATTGTAGAAATGTTCGTTTCTCTTATGAGCAACCGTTCTCATATTATAGCAGAGCATTGTGACAGAGTAGAGAAGTATATGGAAATCTATCTTAACAAGATTATTGAAAGTCAACGTTTTCCTATAGAGCATCTGGATAAGGAAATTTTGATTTTTGCATCTAAAATGCATGATGTCGGAAAAATATGTATGACTGACAGATGCCTTGCCGACATGGGTGATTTAAGTCTTGCTGAAAAGGAATATAATCATGCCCATACTGTTCTTGGCTCAGAGGCTGTCAGGAGAGTTATTGATGCAATTTCACAGAACGAATTTTTGACCTACGCATATAATATGTGCCGTTTTCATCATGAGAGATGGGATGGTAAGGGGTATCCTGACGGACTTATGTCCAACGAAATTCCGCTTGAGGCACGAATACTTGCTATTGTGAACAGCTATGACAATTTCAGAACTCAGAACGATGGGGCGGAGCCTCTTACACATGAGGAAGCAGTTAACAGATTAAGGTTCTGGAGCGGAACCCACTATGATCCGGAATTGGTAGAGATATTCATGGATATTGAGAAGGATATTAAGCAATTGAGTAATTAGAGTATTACTGCTTAGTGGTAGGCAAAAGCACTTGCTTGCGAGCGTAAGAACATGATTTGATAGCGTTTTTATATTAAGGTGTACTTGGAGATATGCTGTATGAGGGAAGCATTTAAGGATTTTCAAAATGAATATTTTGGCGATGATGTTTCTATGGAATTCAAGAATTTCAACGTGGTACATATTGTTGCAATTGCCGCGCTGTTATTCTCGATTATTCTTGTTATGCTTTTCTTTCCTACGAGAAAGGCTGTCCTTGTATGCTTTTGTACTGCGGCAGTTGCTCTTTTTACGTTATATGAGGGTAATCGAACCGGCAATTATATTGCATGTTCAATGGTCATGTCCTGTGTAATAAATCTTCTGTTTTTCCCTATGATTTTTTTTGAATATGGCAAAATCAATTCAGGAATTGCAATTTATTTTATTCTTGGTCTTTTATATAATGTTATGTTAATGCCGCCTATACGTGCTTTTATTATGTGTGGTATTGATTTTGTTACCTATTTTATCATTATTGATGTAGGTGCCAACATCTTTCCTGATACAAGACTTACAGGAGAAACAATATACGATTATTTAAACATTGCAATCGGAATAATTTTGACCTCTATTTCCTGTGGACTGGTTATTAAATACAAGGTGCATCTGTACAATAACGTTCAGAATAATCTTGAAAAAATCCATGAGGAAGCGATGGAAACCTATGTGGCAAAGGATATTTTCTTAATAAATATGTCACACGAAATAAGAACGCCTATGAATGCCATTGTAGGAACTGTGGATTTGCTTCTGGATCAGGATGTAAATGATCATGTCAGAGAGTGTGTTTATAATATTTTGAATTCATGTAATGCACTGCTTTCGTTAACTGACGAGGTAATGGATATTTCCAAGTCTACTACCAGTGAAATCGAAATCCATAATCATAAGTATGATGTGAGTGACATGCTTATGGAGATTATTAACATGATGGCAGTTAGGCTAATGGATTCGGATATTGAGTTTAAGGTTGATATTGATAATCAACTGCCACTTAATCTCTATGGTGACGGCTCAAGACTTAAGCAGGTATTTAATAATCTGTTAAGCAATGCTGTTAAATATACAAAAGAGGGCAGCATTACCTTAAGAGTAGGTTGTGAATATTTAAGTGATACAGAGGTAATGATTAAGGGTGAAGTTGAGGATACCGGCATAGGCATTAAGGAAGATGCTGTTCCGGGACTTTTTGATGTGTATAAGCGAGTTCAGGATTCAAAGCATAACGTGGAAAAGATTGAAGGAACCGGTCTTGGACTTCCCATATGTAAGGATATTGTTGAAAAAATGTATGGCAATATTCAGGTGGAAAGTGTATATAATCAGGGGTCAAGATTTAGCTTTGAAGTGCTGCAGACAGTTGAATCCGGTAAAAGAATAGTTGAACTTGAAGCAGCTAACAGGTTTAAGGCACTTATATATACTTCAAAGTCTGATGAAACAGAACAGATAAAAAACATTCTTGATTTGCTTAATGTGTCAAACACTATTATTGAGGATGGCGAGAAGTTCGAAAAAAGTCTTAATGTGTGTTTATATAATTATATTTTTATTTCTGCTGACTATTACAAGGCTAATGAGTCTCTTCTTGAGAAGAAGCTTACTCGTGAGCGTATTGTTATTGTTGCCGATCTTAACGAATCGGTTACTGCTGAAAATGCAGGCTATGTATTAACAAGACCTATTCATCTATTAAATGTTTCAAGCGTATTGCTTAATAAGGATTCATCTTATTCAAGGGCAGTTATAAAGAAGGGTGGATTTGAATGTCCGGAGGCAACAATCCTTGTAGTGGATGATAATCTTACAAATCTAAATGTGGCAAGTGGATTGCTTAAAAAATACAATGCCAATGTACTTACTGCATTAAGCGGAAAGGAATGTCTTAATATCATTAACAGTGAACATATAGATCTTATTTTCCTTGATTATATGATGCCTGAAATGAATGGTATCGATACACTTAATGCCATAAGAGAGTTGAATAATCCTGAATTTGACAAGATTCCTGTAGTGGCTCTTACTGCAAATGTTGTAAATGGTGCCAGAGAGATGTTTATGGATGCAGGATTTACTGATTATATTTCCAAACCTATTGAGGTGGAAAAGATGGAAAGGGCTCTAAGAAAATTATTGCGTAAGGAGTTGCTGATTAACAAGAACAGCTAAATATATGGGTAAAGAATTAGTAAAAAGCATTAGACGAATAATAGAATATTTTCTCGATGAAAAGATACCGATGGAGGCAAAGAATTTTTTCCTTGTAATTAGCTATGTCTGTCCGGTTGTATTTTTGTTGTGTTTATTTGTGCCAATCTGTCATTTTGATTATGCTATTATTGTAGTTGTTTTAGTGTACCTTCTTGTTGTGTGCGGTATGACATATTTGGTTTATAGGTATGGTGAGTACACCAGGATGTCTGTGATTTTTGTGCTTTTTAATTCTGTATTTATGTTTCCTATAATTTTTATGATGTCAGGAGATATTTACAATACTATTCCTATCTTTATTGCATCATGTCTTATTCTGACTTTCTTTCTTCTAAAGGGTGCCATAATGTGGATAATCCTTGTTGTTGAGTGCGTATATTGTGTATTAATGCTTACCTTCTGTTATTACAACAGGGATATTTTTATTGAATATCGAATGAGGAATGTATCTGTTTTGGCCAAGAATCTTAATTTTCTTTTTGCATGCCTTATTCCTATTCTCATTATTGCATATCAGAGTCTTGTTTATGCTCAGATTAAGAAGAAGATGGAAATATCCTACAATACTATTCACAATGCTGAATTGAGCAAAATCAGATTCCTTGCAAATATGACTCACGAAATAAGAACTCCCATGAATGCCATTATAGGAATGAATGAGCTTATTCTTAAGGAGGACCTTAATCCCGGCGCCAGAGAACAGGCAGAGATTATTAAAGAAGCATCAGAGCAGCTATTGTCTACTGTTAATAATATTCTTATTTATTCCAAGCTTGATTCTAAGAAGTGGGAGCCTATTATGGTTCGATTCAGCTTTAAGAATCTTATGCAGGAGGTTATTAATTCTGTATCCAGAGGAATGCAGGAGGACGGTTCTGACTTTTTTGTATACATTGACAAGAATATACCCAGCTATCTCTATGGTGATGAGGTGGGTATTAAACAGATATTTTTGTACCTGTTATTTAATTCTGTTCAGCAGAAGAGTAGAAGAAGTATGACTCTTGAGGTTAAGAGTGAGAGAATTATTGAGAATCATACACTTAGATTTAAGTGTAGAATTGCAGAAACAGGAAGCGGTGTGCCTGACGCAGATGTGGATTCTATTTTAGGAGCCTATAATAAATATGATTCAAGAAGAAATGCCTCCTTACGTGGACTTGGTCTTGAAATATCCATTTGCAAGGAGCTTCTTGCAATGATGGACGGTTATCTTAAGATTGAAAGTGTAGTAGGTGTCGGTACGGCGATTGTTTTTGAATTTTCTAATTATATACTTGATGAAACACCTATGCTTGAGGTTGATGAGTCTAATGAACATCATATTCTTGTATTCCTTCATGATAAGGATGAGGAGAATGTATGGAAGCCTCTTATGGAGGATCTTAAGGTTAATCCGGTGTATGTTTCCGGCCCCATTGCTTTTTCCAAGGAATTAGAGAATAGGCGATATACCCATATATTCGTATGGGAGCAGGATTATGATTTGCTCAATCATATTATTGTTAGGACCCATAGTGAAGAGAATACTTTTGTGGTGACAGATTTCCAGCATGTGTATCATGATTTTGGCAACTGCAGATTGATAAGGAAGCCGGTGTCATGCCTTAATATTATAGATGCACTTAACGGTAGCTGGGATGAGGAGAATTTCAGAAGAAATGATAATGACAAGAATGTGGTATTCCCTGATGCAACTGTTCTCGTAATAGAGGATAGTATTGTTAATCAGCAGGTTATATCAGGTATCCTTGAGAATTTTAAAATCAAAGTACAGTGTGCTTCAGGCGGAAGAGAGGGAGTTGAATTACTTGAGACAAATCACTATGATTTGATTTTGCTTGATCAGATGATGCCCGAGATGGATGGAATAGAAACGCTTCACCGAATAAAGCAGATGTCTGAGGAAATTCAAAGGATTCCAATTCTGTGTATTACTGCTGAGATAGGACGTGATGTGGGAACACGACTGATAGAACAGGGATTTGAGGATTATATTGCCAAGCCGGTAAAGAATTACCATTTGGCAAGGCTTCTTAGGAAGTATTTGCCAAAAGAGATGGCCGTAATAGAAGATATTAAGCCTAAGGAGGAGGGCAATATTATTCCTATTGCAACAGAGAATATTGCTGCTGATCCTTTGAATATTGATATTATTAAGGGTATTCAGAATGTTGGTGGCTCTGAGGCAATTTACGATACGATACTTAATACCTATTACAATGAGGGTATTGATAAATGGAAGAGTATTCCTGCTTTGGCTCTTGAATCTGATTTATCAGTGTTTACCACAAATGTTCATGCTCTTAAGAGCTCTTCGGCAAGCGTAGGTGCAATGGGTATTTCGGATATGTTCCGTGAGCTTGAGATGGCAGGTAAGGATAATAACCGTATCTATATTGAAGAGAATCTTGAAAATGTTCTTGGGCTGTTTATGGAGTTGCTTCTTAAGGTTAAGGATTTCCTTGAGCAAAAGGGTGCTTTTGAACTGATTGATGATTTGGCTGTGGGAAGTGAACCTGAGGGCGAGGTTTTGGAACTGAGTATGGAACTTGTTAAGGATTTGCAAGTTAGCATGAATAATGTTAATCTTAAGAGGTGTGAGGAAATCATAAATGGGCTATGTAAGGTTAATTATGGTTCAGAATATAATCATACAATATTAGAAATGAAGAATGCTTATGATATGTTTGATTATCATAAGGTTAAGGAATGTATTGAAGTATTGGTTAATTAATATACAGATTTTTTTGGAGGGTACTATGAGCTTGGCAGTATATGATAAATTATTAAATTGTTTTAATAGTATTAAGGATGATATTCCTTTTGAACCTAAGGTAGCACTTGTACTTGGTTCAGGACTGGGGGATTATGCCGAAAGCATTGAAGTGGTTAAGACTATTCCATACAGTGATATTGATGGATTCCCTGTATCAACAGTTCCGGGCCACAAGGGGCAGTTTGTATTTGGATATGTTTCCAAGGTTCCTGTAGTATGTATGCAGGGTAGAGTTCATTATTATGAAGGGTATTCTGTTTCGGATGTGGTTTTACCTACTCGTCTTATGAGCATGATGGGAGCTAAGATTCTCTTTCTTACAAATGCATCCGGCGGTATTAATACTGAATTTGGAGCCGGTGATTTTATGCTGATTACAGATCATATTTCAGTATTTGCACCTAACCCTCTTATTGGACAGAATATTGAGGCGCTTGGAACCAGGTTCCCCGATATGAGCGAGGTTTACTCAAAGGAGCTGCGTGATATTATTTTGCAGTCCGCGAAGAAGCTTGGAATTAATATTAAACAGGGTGTTTATGTTCAGCTTACAGGTCCGTCCTTTGAAAGTCCTGCAGAAATCAGAATGCTTAAGACACTGGGGGCTGATGCTGTTGGAATGAGTACAGTAGTTGAGGCTATTGCAGCTAATCATTGCGGAATGAAAATCTGTGGAATATCCTGTGTATGTAATCAGGCAGCAGGTATTTCAGAAAATCCCTTAAGTCACGATGAGGTTCAGGCAGCAGCTAATGCGGCAGCACCGTTGTTTAAAATGCTTGTAACAGAGTCAATAACCGGTTTTTCAGGTATTTAATTTGAGGTAATTATTTTATGAAGTGTAAGTTTCTTAATGTCATAAGCCTTGTACTTATGGCATTTCTTTTGGCAGGCTGTAAGGATAATATTGACATAGCTCTTATTACCGATATGGGAACTGTTGTTGATGGTTCCTTTAATCAGGGTTCCTATGAGGGAATTAACAGTTATGCAGAAGAGACAGGTAAGGTTTATGAAATATATGAACCGGGGAATGCTTCTACGGACTGTTATCTTAAGTCCATTAAGAAGGCTGTTTCCGATGGAGCAGAGGTTATTGTGTGCCCTGATGTGTTATTTGAAGAGGCTGTATATAAAGCACAGAAAAAGTATCCTTACGTACAATTTATTCTGGTGGATGGTGAACCTCATGATTCACTTTATGAGGATTATTCTCTACAAGAGAATACAATGCCGATTATGTTTTCTGAGGAACAGCTTGGTTTCCTTGCAGGCTACAGCGCAGTTCGTGACGGTAATACGGAATTAGGTTTTATCGGAGGAATTGATCAGGAAGCTATTGTTGAATATGGTTATGGTTATGTACAGGGTGCTGATTATGCTGCCATAGAAATGGGAGTAAATGTGAATATTAAATATTGTTACTCAGGAACATTTTCAGAGGATGATAATGTAAAAGCCCTGGCTGAAAAATGGTACAACGAGGGCACCGATGTGATTTTTGCCTGTGGTGGCTCCATGGGTAAATCTGTTATGATGGCTGCAGAGAATTGTAACGGATATGTTATAGGTGTTGATTCTGACCAAAGTGGATTGTCAGAAACAGTAATAACAACCGCAGAGAAAAAACTGGATGTGGCAGTGTATACCGGTCTCAAAAATTATTATGATGAGACCTTTGTTGGTGGAACTATTTATGAGATGGATGCAGCCAATGAGGGTATCGGTCTTGAAATGGAAAATTCAAGATTTAAGACATTTTCCCAGACAGAGTATGATGCAATTTATTCTCAATTGTTAAGCGGAAGAATTATGCCTTTTGTTTCAATGGCTTATGCCAATTGTGCAGACTTAGAGGTTGTTAATACCACGGTTGATTTTGTTTCGTTACCGGTCGGGGAATAAATGTAACCGGAAGTGTATATGAACTATACTTATGGAG
This sequence comes from Lachnospiraceae bacterium, assembly GCA_045627745.1. Classification (GTDB taxonomy): domain Bacteria; phylum Bacillota; class Clostridia; order Lachnospirales; family Lachnospiraceae; genus UBA2868. The sequence continues at coordinate 52,977 of JAZQOI010000027.1, forward strand.
ATGTAATATGGATAAATTAACGCTTATAGAAAAAGCCTTTGAGGCAAGAAAGAATTCCTATGCACCCTATTCTAAGTATTATGTGGGCGCTGCGCTTCTTGCCGGGGATTCAGATATTTACACAGGCTGTAACGTAGAGAATGCTTCCTATGGGTTGGCTAATTGTGCTGAGAGAACTGCTATATTTAAGGCGATATCCATGGGTGAACGTGATTTTAAGGCAATTGCAATTGCAGGTGGAAGCGAGGAAGGAAATGTTGTGTCGGATTATGCCTTTCCCTGTGGAGCCTGCAGACAGGTAATGCGGGAGTTTGTTGATCCTGCAAGGTTTATTATTATTGTAGCAAGGAGTGTTTCTGATTATAGGGAGTACACGCTTTTAGAGCTTTTCCCTGAATCCTTTGGACCTGATAATCTTGGAAAATAAAACATTATCAATCAGGGAATGAACAGTAACAATAAAACATTACAGGTCAGGAACTGAACTGTAACAGAATACAAGGAGAATAGAAATGAAGATAAGACTTTATAATGCATTGATACTTACTATGGATTCTGACTTTGATATTATCGAAGGAGAAATATGGGTAATAGATAGTACAATTTCCTATGTAGGCAAATCCAAATCACAGGATGAGGTTTTAAAAGAACAATTTGATAGGGCTGTTGACTGTAAAGGAAATCTGTTAATGCCCGGTTTTAAAAATGCACATACACATTCCGGTATGACAATAATGCGTACATATTGTGATGGATTACCTCTTCAGGAGTGGTATATGGATAAGGTATTTCCGCTGGAGGGCAGACTTAACGGAGATGATTGTGCCCTTCTTACAAAGCTTGCAATTCTTGAATATCTTACAAGCGGTATTACGGCAATATATGATATGTACCTTACACCACCCACTATAGCCAAGGCTTGTATGGAGTCCGGTATGAGAGCTATTGTTTCTGATGGACTTAATAATTATGGCCCTAAGCTGGAGGTGGAGGAAGAGAGATTCCTTACCATTAATGGAAAATCGCCTCTTGTTTCCTATATGATTAACCTTCATGCAGAATATACTACAGACTATGAGCTTATGGAAAAGTTTACTAAACTTGCTCATAAGTATGAACTGCCGATTTATATGCATAACTCAGAAACAAAGAGAGAGGTGCTTGAATGTATTGAGAGATACGGCAAGACACCTACTGCTGTATTCGAAGACCTGAATATGTTTAAGTATGGTGGTGGTGGCTTCCATTGTGTACATATGTCCGATGAGGATATTGCAATATTTAAGAAGCATGATTTGTCTGTTGTAACTAATCCCGCATCTAATCTTAAGCTTGCCAGTGGGGTAGCTCCTATTCAGAGGTTCCTTGACGAGAATATTAATGTGGCAATTGGTACAGATGGTCCTTCCTCCAATAATGCACTTGATATGTTTAGGGAAATGTATCTTACAACAGCTCTTGCCAAGGTAAGAGAAGATGATGCTTCTGCCGTTCCTGCACTTTCAGTACTGAAAATGGCAACCTTAGGCGGTGCCAAAGCAATGGGACTTAAGGATTGTGATGTATTAAAGGAAGGTAAGCAGGCTGATATTATTCTTATTGATCTTAATCAGCCTAATATGCAGCCTGTTATTGATATCCCCAGAAATATTGTATATAGCGGTTGTAAGCAGAATGTTAAAATGACTATGATTGCAGGAAAGATTCTGTATGAGGATGGAGAGTTCTTTATAGATATGTCTGCTGAGGATATTTATAAGGAAGCAGCAAAAATAAGAGATAGAGTGTGTGAATTATGAAAATAACATATATTTACCATAGTGGATTTTCTGTAGAGCTTGAATCCTGCGTTTTGATTTTTGATTATTTTAAAGGAAATATACCGGCAGTACCGGCCAACAAGCCGGTGTATTTTTTTGCTTCACACAGTCATCAGGATCATTTTAATCTGGCTATTCTGAATATGCTTTCAGAAAACAATCCTAAGTTTATATTATCCAATGATATACGATTGTCTGAGAAGTATCTGGAACGATGCGGGATTAATAAGGACATTAAGGATACCATAATATCAGTAAAAAAGAATGATAATGTGGTGGTTGATAATCTTACTATAGAAACCTTTCGTTCAACAGATGCCGGCTGTGCATTTATGGTTAAAGCAGATGGAGTTACCATTTATCATGCCGGGGATATGAATGTGTGGGTATGGCCGGGTCATGAACATAAGGAGGCTTTAAAGGCATACCATGAGAGGTTGTATATAGAGCAGCTAACCAAAATGTCCAAGTATGATGTGGATGTTGCTTTTGCTCCGCTTGATCCAAGACTTAAGGAGAGCTATTATCTGGGAATCAAGATGTTGTTGGATAATGTTAAAGTCAAAAAATTATTTCCTATGCATATGTGGGATGAATATGGTACATATGAACGTGCTATAAATAATGAATTAAGTATGTATAAGGACATTTTTGTTAAGGTGTCTGAGAATGACAGGGAGTGGATTATATAATGGAGTATACGGTTTTTTTGATAGTTCTTGTTGCGCTTGTTGCAATCTTTTTTGCAGATGGAGTCTTTAGAAACAAGCGTAACAGGGAAAAGCTTGTTGTGGTACTTAAGGAAAAGTTTGGGCAGGACAGTACAAGAACCTTCAATACCGGTGAGCTGGAGATTATTTCTGACTACTATAATAATCAGATTAAGGATGATAAGGTATTAAATAATTGTATTGATGATATTACCTGGAATGATTTTTCCATGGATGATGTTTTTGCCAAAATAGACAGGTGTCAGTCAAGAGTGGGTGAGGAGCAGTTATATGCACTGCTACATTTTCCTAAGCTAAAGGAGGATAAAGAGAGTGAACATATAAAGCTTTTGCGAGATTATTTTTCGGACAGCGAAGAGGAAAGAGTAAGGGTACAGGTTCTTCTTCATGAGCTTAATTTGAATAAAAATGTTTCTCTTACCAAAATTCTATCTTATCTTACGGAGCTTAATCCCGAATCAAATGTCAAGCATTTTGTTGCAGGGGGAATAATGCTTATTTCTATTATTCTGATTTTCCTTTATCCTGCAATAGGTGTTATTTCCTGTATTGCAGCTATGGTTTATTCTATTTTTTCCTACCTGTCGGATAAGAAGGAAGTGGAGCCCTTTATTACTACTTTTAATTACATATTCCGTATGGTTGAAACAGTTAATAAGCTGGAAAAAGAAAATGTGCCTGTGCTTAAGGAGGACATTGATTTCCTTAAAGAAGAGAAAAAGTGTTTTAAGAATTTTGAACGTAATATGGTGTGGATTTCAACAGGGGTATCGGGAATGGACAATCCAATGATGCTGTTTGTTGAATATATTAAGATGATTTTTCATATTGATCTTATTAAGTTCAATTCTATGCTGCGAATTGTTAAGAACTCCACTGACAATATTGAAAATATCAGAAGAACAATCGGTATCATTGATGCGTCTATTGCAATTGCTGATTTTAAAGCAGGTCTTGAGGTTTCCTGCGAACCTGTATTCACAGATTACAATCAGGCTGTTTTACACATAGAGGACTGTGCACATCTTCTTGTTCATACCAGAAAGGTAGTTACAAACAGCATATGTACAAAGGGACCGGTTCTTATTACCGGCTCTAATGCTTCGGGAAAGTCAACCTTCCTTAAGGCTGTAGGAATTGCAGCTCTTCTTGCGGAAACAATAGGTGTTGTTCCTGCTACAAGCTATGAGGGCAGTAGATTCAGAATATATAGTTCAATGGCTTTGAATGACAGTATTAGAAATGGTGAAAGCTATTTTATTGTTGAAATAAAGTCAATTAAGAGAATACTTGATGCGGCAGCAGGTGATGACAAAATTCTATGCTTTATCGATGAGGTATTAAGAGGTACAAATACAGTGGAACGTATTGCGGCTTCCACCAATATTTTAAAGTCACTTTCAAAGGATAATATAATAGCCTTTGCAGCCACTCATGATATAGAACTCACTGAGTTGCTAAAGGATTATTACAGGAATTATCATTTTGAAGAGGAAATATCTGAGCATGATGTTAAGTTTAATTTTATGCTTAAAGAAGGAAAGGCTATGTCCAGAAATGCTATTAAGCTTCTTAATGTAATGAACTATGACAAGGATATAGTGACTAATTCCGAAAAGATGGTGGATGATTTTGCAAGGACAGGAGTGTGGTCTATATGAAGGTAACAATATATACAGATGGTTCTGCAAGAAGTAATCCCACAGGTCCGGGGGGATATGGTACTATCATTCATTATGTTGATACAAACGGAACGCTTCATACACGTGAATACAGCGCAGGATATAAGAAAACCACAAACAATAGAATGGAGCTAATGGCTGTGATTGTGGGACTTGAGGCACTTACTAAGCCCTGTCAGGTTGAGGTTATTTCTGATTCCAAGTATGTTACCGACGCGTTTAATAAAAACTGGATTGATAACTGGGTTAAGAAGAACTGGAAAACCTCTTCGGGGTCTAAGGTGTTAAATCCTGATTTGTGGAAGCGTCTGTTACGGGCAAAGTCAATACATCAGGTTACATTTACCTGGGTAAAGGGTCATGCGGGGCATCCGGAAAATGAAAGATGTGATTTCCTTGCAACAAGTGCTGCAGATGGAACCCTGTTACTTGACGATGTAATAGAGGAAATGATATAGTTTTAAGTAATGGTATTTATATTAAAATAAAGGTGGTAAGAATTATGGTTAGTATTTTTAATGCTTTTTTATCATATGTATTATTGGCAATTATTATGGCTGCACTTGCTGTTGCAGGTACCTTCGTTGGAAGAAAGCTAAGGGATATGAAGGATGCTAAGGCTGTAGTAGAGAATAATGTTGATGTGGAGAAGAAATAATGGATATTTTATACAGAAGTACAAGAGGTGTAGCCGGTGAATATACAGCCTCTATGGCTATTATTAAAGGCTTATGTGAAGACGGAGGTCTGTTTGTACCTGATAAGTTCCCTAAGCTTAGCGTTTCTATAGATGAGCTTGCAGGGCTTGATTATAAGCAGACTGCTTATATTGTTATGAAGGAATTTCTCACCGATTATACAGAGGATGAGCTTAAGGGCTGTATCAATGCTGCATACGATGAAAAATTTGATACAGAAGAGATTGCTCCGCTTGTTAAAAAGGGCAATCAGTATTTCTTAGAATTATTTCATGGTAAGACAATTGCTTTTAAGGATATGGCATTATCAATTCTGCCGCATCTTCTTACAACTGCCATGAAGAAGAATAATGTTAACAAGGAAGTTGTAATACTTACTGCAACCTCAGGTGATACAGGTAAGGCAGCTCTTGCCGGTTTCGCTGATGTAGCAGGAACTAAGATTATAGTATTCTATCCTAAGGGTGGAGTTAGCAGGATTCAGGAGCTTCAGATGGTAACTGAAAAAGGCAAGAATACCAAGGTTATTGGTGTTAATGGTAATTTTGATGACTGTCAGAGTGGAGTTAAGGCTATATTCGGTAATACTAAGCTTACTGAGGAGATGGCTTCAAAGGGCTATCAGTTTTCCTCTGCCAATTCCATTAATATAGGTCGTCTTGTTCCTCAGGTTGCCTATTATGTATATGCTTATGGAAGAATGGTTAAGTCAGGTGCGATTAAGTCAGGAGATTTACTTAATTTTGTTGTTCCTACAGGTAATTTTGGTAATATTCTGGCTGCTTTCTATGCTAAGCAGATGGGGCTTCCTGTTGGCAAGCTTATATGTGCGTCTAATGAGAATAAGGTTTTATTCGATTTCTTCGAGAGTGGAACCTATGATAAGAACAGAGAATTTATTCTTACATCATCACCGTCAATGGATATTCTTATTTCCAGCAATCTGGAAAGACTTATATATCTTCTCTGTGGTAATGATGCTAATAAGAATAAGGCTCTTATGGAACAGCTTAAGGAAGACGGTAAGTATTCTATTGATGACAGCATGAGAGCAATGCTTAAGGATTTTACCGGCTTCTATGCCAGTGAGGAAGAAGTATTTAATACTATCCGAACAATATATGATTCTACCGGATATGTGATTGATACTCATACGGCGGTTGCTGCAACAGCAGAAGGAGAATATGCTTCACAGTCACAGGATTCCAATAAGTCGGTGATTGTTTCTACCGCCAGTCCATATAAGTTTACGCGTAATGTATTAAAGGCTATTGGAGTCGGAGATGACAAGACTGATGATTTTGAACTGGTTGACAAGCTTGAAGATATATCAAAGGTTAAGATACCTAATGCAGTAGAAGAGATTAGAGAAGCAAAGATTCTTCATTCTACAGTATGTAATGTGGAGGATATGGAGAAGCAGGTTAGAGAATATCTTGCATTATAAGTCTGGGTCAGATAGCATATAATAAAAGCGAGCAGATTGTCTGCTCGCTTTTTTACGGTAATTCATACAAAATGAACTTAACAACACCAAAGGAGAACTTGATGGGGACTATTGTGATTTTACCATCAACCTCCTGTGTAATGTCCAATGGACCTGTACTCTTGGGGGCATTGAGACTTAATTCTCCAAGATTCATCTTAGATAAATGTACAATAAATAACCCATTATGAAGGTTTAAGAAATCTACAATAGCTTCCTTGCATAGCATATCAAAGGAATCGATACCCAGGCGTGCATATTTTTCAGCAAATTCCACCAGAGCGTCAGGCTCACCATCAATTGCCGAATAAGCGGATGGATAACCGGTAATCTCCTGTGACAGTTCGTGTCCTGCTTTGTATTTGTTTACTAATTCTATTGGTTCAACAACAACAGAAGAATCCACATACAGAGAAATATTTTCAATCAGTTTGATAATATAGGTAACAGTAAAGTCTGATATGGAATCTTTAATCTCATTAAAATTACTCTTTTCCAATATATTCATTGTTACGTCTTCATTTTCCATAGTCATTCCTCCATATCAGTGAATGTAATGCGAGAGTACCTGCTCCAATTGATCTTTGTCGATTGGCTTCTGCACGAAATCCTTGGCTCCGGCCTTAATAACTTCACGAAGATGTGTTTGGGTTCCTACAGAAGATATAACAATTATTAATGCGGATGGGTCATATTCAATTATTTCCTTGGTAGCTGTAATTCCATCCTTTACAGGCATAACAATATCTAAAAATACAATGTCCGGTTTTTTCTCCTTGTAAGTATTAACAGCGTCTTCACCATTGGCTACCTCTGTGATGTTTTCATAACCGAATGAATGTAGCATATCAGTCATATTTCTTCTTGCAAGTATTGAATCATCACATACAAGAAAATTAATTTCTTTTCCTTCCATGATTACGTCCTCCTTAAGATTCGGATTATATAAATAATTTTTCCGATAAAGATTAGCCTTCGGCGGATGGCATATAAGCGCATAGGAATAAGTCGAATTCCTAGCTACACCTTTTGCCGTCAAATACGTCGAGGCGTATTTGAATAACAACCGAATGCGATATAAACCATTTTATATTATTTTTAACGTGGAGTAAAGGATTTTTCGGAAGATTTGATAATATTCAATAAAAATTCAGAATATTTACGGGGAATAATCACGCGTCATAATTAGTTGTTTTGGAATCTGTGTTATGGCGAAAACAGGCAAGTGGCAGATCTATGTAATTAAAAATAGATATCTGGTTTAATGACGGAATATAGAGGGTTGTTTGCTGATTGGTTTTGTGAAAAAAGGGAAACCATGGTGGGTTTCCCTTATAAGTATTATTTGCGTACATTTAATGGTACATATTTTTCATCACTCTTAATGGGCTTGTAGGCCGGTCGTATGATTTTGCCATTGTTAACTAATTCTTCAATTCGGTGAGCGCTCCAGCCGACTATTCTTGCTATTGCGAATATTGGTGTATATAATTCCTTAGGTAATCCTAACATGTCGTATACAAGACCTGAATAGAAGTCCACGTTACAGCACACGCCCTTGTATATCTTACGTTCTTCGGATATGATCTTAGGTCCAAGATTCTCTACGAGAGAGTAGAGCCTAAATTCCTTATCCATTCCCTTTTCTGCTGCAAGCTTCTCAACGTAGGATCTAAAAATCTGTTCTCGGGGATCTGACAGAGAATATACGGCATGTCCCATACCGTATATTAGGCCCTGTTTATCGAAAGCCTGTTTATTAAGCAGGGCTCGAAGATAATTGCTAACTTCTTCTTCATCCTCCCAGTCCTTAACCTTTTCTTTAAGATCTGCAAACATTTCTACAACCTTGATATTGGCGCCACCGTGTCGTGGACCCTTAAGAGAGCCGATTGCGGCAGCTATTGCAGAATATGTATCAGTTCCGGAGGAGGTTACTACATGAGTGGTGAAGGTTGAATTGTTACCACCACCGTGCTCCATATGTAATACCAGGGCAACATCCAGTATTCTTGCTTCAAGAGGTGTATAAGTCTTGTTGGAACGAAGAATACGAAGGATATTCTCGGCTGTGGATAGATTCTCCTTAGGAGCGTGTATGTATAAGCTCTTGCCGTCATGGTAATGGCGATACGCCTGATATCCGTATACGGACAGTAACGGGAAAAGACTGATTAGCTGCAGACACTGTCTTAATACGTTAGGAGTAGAAATATCATTGGCATTATCATCGTAGGAATAAAGGGTAAGTACTGAACGAGCCAATGTATTCATCATATCAGGACTGGGGGCTTTCATTATTATGTCGCGTACAAAGCTTGTAGGAAGGGTACGATACATTGCCAGTTGAGAACAAAAGCCTGAAAGCTCCGTTTTGCTGGGAAGCTTATTAAAGAGAAGCAGATATGCTACTTCTTCAAAACCAAACCGATCCTCGCTGGTGAAGCCGCGAACCAAATCCCTTACATTATAACCACGGTAAAACAGTTCTCCGTCAATGGGAATCTGTTCACCGTTTACAATCTTATTAGCACGTACATCAGAAATATTGGTAAGACCTGTTAATACACCTTTACCGTTAAGATCTCTAAGTCCGCGTTTAACCTCATATTTGGTATATAACTCGGGATCAATATAATTGGCTTCTTCCGTTAGTTTTGCCATGTTTATTAAATCCGGTGTTATTTCATAATATGAATTATTAATCATTCTAAACTCACTCCCAATAAATATAATACTGAAATATTCCTTACATTTAAAATTAAAATATTATACTTAGGATTATCTGATAATTATGACTGCTTCTAGTGCATTGGTTAATTAACTACAACATATTACTATTCACTGGTTGTTCAAAGCATTTGAAGTTATCCATTAGAACAGATTGTATATGATTGTGTAATGATAATCTTGACTTGATAATAACTTAATATGAAGATACCAGGGTCAAAAGGTCATGCTGACTCGTCGTGCTTGCACGTAAGAGGCTGTATGCACCTTTATGACCCGCCAAA
>JAZQOI010000028.1:0-6524 GCA_045627745.1 Lachnospiraceae bacterium
CCTTATACACACATGGATGCCCCAATAATCTTTCTTCTGGAAATAAAAACCTCATATGATTATGCCTCCTAACAAAAAAAATACCCAGACAATGGGTATTTCAACTGTCATGTTGAAGTCCATCATCTGGGTATCAGTTTACAATAAAAAGTTTCTAAATATCCCATTTATGGTACATTATATCTTAAGGATTCATTATATAATAATTAGTCATACATATATCAGATTAGAATTTATAAATAGTTTTCCTAAATGTGCAACAAGGAACCGTTCATAAACGGTTCCTTGTAAATAATCACTATATTTAAGACTTTTTCCCTTTATATCTTAATGCAAGCATTGTAATATCATCGAACTGGTCTGCTTCGCCAACGAATATGTCAATATCCTCGCGGACATTCTTAAGAATATCCTCCGGCTTAGCATTAGGTTCTTTGTTAAGTGCGTCTATCATTCTATCTGTTCCAAAGAGCTGATTATCGTTATTTGTAGCTTCAGCAACACCATCTGTGTATAGATATAACGCTCCGCCCGGCTCAATAGTGAATTCATAATCCTTATATCTCATATCCTCCATTCCGGCAAGGACGAAACCATGAGGATCCTTAAATAATTCGAACTTACCATTTGCTTTCTGAATAGCCGGGAATTCATGACCGGCGCTAACAGCTTTAACAATACCGGTATCAAGATCCATTATACCAAGCCAGGTTGTAACAAACATTTCTGCACTGTTAGCTTCACATAGCTGATTATTAACAAAAGAAAGAATTTCGGAAGGAGTACCTCCCATAAGACTTCTGTTCTTAATAAATGACTTGGAAATAACCATAAATAATGCGGCGGGAACACCTTTACCGGAAACATCTGCCATAACAAGTCCTAAATGTCTGTCATCAATCATAAAGAAATCATAGAAGTCACCGCCCACTTCCTTTGCCGGATGCATGGAAGCAAATAATTCAAATTCCTCGCTATCAGGAAATACTCTCGGAAGCATGGAAGCCTGAATCTCTGTAGCAACTGATAATTCAGTTCCTATTCTTTCTTTTTCCGCTGTAACCTTTGTAAGGTTTTTAATATATTCCTTAAGTTCTTTTGTCATGGAATTAAAAGCATGTCCTAAATCGCTTATTTCATCCTGACCTTTGACCTCGATTTTGGCATCCAGATCGCCGCTACCTATTTTATGAACTGAATGAACCAATCTCTTAATAGGTCTTGTAATTGTATTCGATAGAATAAATGCAAACAATACAAATATAAGAGTACATATTGCAAATAATGTAATAAATCTATTCAGTACCTCCGAAAGTGTTCCTTCGATGTAGGTTCTTGCCGTGTCAGTATATACATTGATTTCTTCTTTGGTATCATAAGCAGGCTGAGTTACTTCACTTATAGGAACAGTAACAGCCAGTGTCCAGCCGGTTGTTTCAAGAGGTGCATAAGCAACATAGCTTTCCTGACCATTAATAGTAACTACTCTAACATCAGAATTACCACTAACCATATCGTCAACAGTCTCTATCCAGTCTAGAGTTGCATCAACCTTAGGATCATCTATAAAACCTTCTGTACTATAATCCGGGTGAGCAAGATATTTACCATCGGCGCCTAACAGGAATGAATATCCTTCTTTTCCGATTCTTGTGCTCAGTATATTTTCAACAAGACTTGACATATAAAGGTCAGTTGCAACTACACCTTTAATTTTTCCTGACTTATCCTTAAAAGCAGCCGCGCAGGTTACACATAATTCGCCATAGGAATCAATATAAGTATCTACCCATGTAATATCACCCTTTACTTCACTGGCAGCAGTATACCAGCCTCTCACTCTTGGATCATAAGTAGGATCAAATGAATTATAAGGTGAATATCTGTAGGAAATACCACTTTCTGTTCCGAGATATAGATTATCAATAACCGGATCATGTGAATATATAGGTGCAAATGTATATTCAGCATTAGATATAAGCTTAAATTCTGCTTCAAGTTCAGGAGTCATTTCTCCATTTGCAGCAATAAAACCTTTTGCGCATGGTTCCCCATCCTTTGTCTGATCAGGTAGCGGAGGAATATAGCCATTAAAATTATCTGCATTCGCATAGAGATTTTCAATATAATCTCTTGCAGTTGACACCTCTATTTCAACCTGATGTAATATACCATCATTATAGGAAGCCTGTCCCCTAACAACCTTGGTTAGATATTCGTCTGCCTGATTAAGCAATGCATCCGAGCTTTCTTCCGACGCTGTTACACCAAGCTGAACATTGGCATTTTCAGAATACTTGGTAAGATTAAGCATCTCAACATACGAAATAACCGAAATAAGTAGTAATGCGCCAAGAGCTGTAGCCAACATAACCATTAGGATTTTGGTACCTATTTTCATATTACTAAACATATTTTCCCTCCTTCAGACAATTATCAACAATTGTCTTAATTAATTCATCGTATGACATGCCGCCTTCTTTAACCGCAGCAGGATAATAACTGATTGTTCTTAATCCGGGAACTGCATTAACTTCAAATAATACAAAGGATTCATCTTCAGGATTATATTGAAAATCAACTCTGCAATAGTCCTTTGCACCAATAACCTTTGCCGCCTCTATTGCTGTTTCCTTAATCTTCTTTTCAGCAGCCTCACTCATGGGAGCTCTGTGATAATCATTGGTTATCATGTATTCTGTTTTATCATCACTGGGAAGGATATAATCAGCAGCAATAGGTGGAAATGCCATCCATATACCTTCCTTTTCAAGAAGTGCAACCGTAACACTGAAGCCCTTAGCAAATTCTTCTATCAATATTTCTTCATCATTAATAAAGGAACGACCTACTGCCTCATATCTGTCTTCATTTGCAATATAATGAATACCTATGCAGGCACCCTGTGAAGGATTCTTGGATACAACAGGAAAATCAATATTGTTCTCTGCCATTTTCTGTTTGAACATAGCGAGACCGTTATCTGCTTCATATTCTTCTTTTCTAAGATTAAAATGCTTAGATACAGGAAGCTTATTATCTGCAAAAATCGTCTGACAAATGACTTTATCATTAATTATTGCAGCCCTTTCCATTTTACTTCCCGTGAAAGGAATTCCAAGCAATTGTAGAATTCCCTGAAAGGTTCCATCTCCATGATATTTACCCTGTACACACAAAAACACCATATCAGGCTTTTGTTCTTTAAGGTTCTCAACAATATTCAAGTCATATTCAAGCAAATATGAATCATAATTCAATCTCTTTAATGCTTCATTTACACAGATGGCATTCTCGGTTGAGTAATTTGCTTCTTCTGAGAACCCACCATGAACTACTGCTATCTTCATGCTTCAACTTTCACCTTTCCTCTTATTTCAGATATTGTAAATATAATCACTGCCGTTACAAATATTGCGCCTAGCGTTGCCAGTGCCAGTGGTGAACCCTGGGCAATAACTATACCAAAAGTAATAGGACCTAACATTTCCGCCATTTTCTTAGTAAAGCTTAATACTGACATTGCTCGACTTGCACCCATTTTCTGAACAATAGGGAATTCAAGCAAGAAGTAGTTATTCTGTACAACAAAACCGAAGCTGTCAGCAAAGCTTAGGAAAATAACGCAAACATAAGCCATATAATAACTATTAAAGATACCAAATAATACAAATCCAACACCTACAATTATATTATATAAAGCATTCCAGAAAGGTATCTTTGCATTTTTTGAAGTAGCCTTGCTTATGGCAGGTCCAAGATATATTACAAATAGTCCATATAATAACTGAGCACGACCAACATCTGCCACTCCACGACCTGTACCGGTAAAATATAATGGTAAATAATAGCTTAAGAATGCACCTGCAATACAAGTAGGTGTAATCATAAGAATTATAAACAGAATTAATCTAAGTACATCTCTTACTCCTACCTTAATATTAGCGTTAGACTTAGATTCATGCACTGAAGCTTTAACATACAAACGATTCTCGATTTTTAGTATTGACACTACACATAATGCTGTAAATACTGCTGAAATCACAAGAACAATCTGGTAACCTACTTTATCCGCAAGTATTGAACCCAGTACCGAACCACAGTTAATGCCGGCATATAGACCTGCATTCAACAGTGAAAATCCTTCTGATTTTTCTTCCTCATTTCTTCCAAACAAAGCGAAATTACGAAGCGTCATCCAGCAGAAACCATATCCCAGACCGGTAAGTGCTCTTGCAAGAATAAATAATAATATAGTTCCCGCAAATGCCGTCGCCAGATTACCAAGTGCAACTAAAATAAGACCCACAAAAAACGGAACCTTCCACCCCTTCTTCTCAATAAGCCTTGCAGTAAGGAAAATCGCAGAACAGGTCAAAAGTGTCTCCGCCGACTGTGGAATACCACTTAACACACTACCTGTAATACCGAATAAAGAACCGCCAAGCTTGTTTGCCATTACAGAAATGAATGCACTGGGAAGGCATGATGCAAAATAGAACAAAAATGCAATCTGTCTTACATACCTTAATGCTGTAAGGGATTCCACACCATCAATAGGCTTCGGAGGATTAATCTTATCATCCAAAAGCTTCATAGCAAAAAGCATAAGCTCTATTGTCAAAAATATGGAAGCAGCCATAATGGTAAGAAGCTCAGAAATAATATCCGATGTGATCTTTCTTTGATATTCTTCTGAATCTCTAATAATAAAAGACCCTTTTTTGTTTCCCAAAGGGATAATATGCCAGCTTAATACATCAGGCTCAAGCATATAGCCCACTTCAAAAGAACCATCTGAAGCAAATACCTTATTATCCTTATCAATAAGTACAATAGCGTCAAATTCAGGATTATTATCCAATTGCTCTACAAAATAATTCTTAATAGCATCATTGTCATCTAAAGTAAAAATTTCTTTTTTCGATGCATCATCATATATCTTTCGAGACAACTCCATAGTCTTAAAGGTAAATTGAGTCTGCTGACTGGTAAAAGTCGTAAAGGCGAATGCAATCTGTGCAATAAGAAGCATAATAATTGTCATCAAAAGGACTTTTGATTTTTCAAGCTCACCGTGATAATCAAATATTTCACCAAACATAAAAAAGAGAGACATTGCAAAAACAACAAAAATGCCTAAAACAATAATATACATTCTAAGAATATTCTTTAATTCTTCCGTCTGATTCAAGTTAATAGCCCAGATAAAAGCAAATAATATAATTGTAACAGCTATCACAGACATGGTCAGCCACACTCTGATTTTCTTCTCGGTCATGCCGAAATCCTCCTGATAAACAATTTAAAAACTTTGACTGAAATATATTATATAATATTTTGCATTATATTGGTATGTATACCACCTGTTATCTTATGGTTTTTCTGAAATTCATGAATTAATTTTCCGATCTGATATATATCTTAGGTAACCTACTTATTCCTGCAAAAATCATTTCACATGAGGTTACATCAAAATGATTTTCTTTTATTTTATCATCAAACGAAATTTCACTTTCATTATCAAGGAAATATACTTCATCTCCCACCTTCACATCCATAAGTCCGGTGACATCTATGCAGCAAGTATCCATACATGGCGAACCGGCTACCTTGGTAAGATGCCCGGCTACCTTAACACTGCACTTCTCCCCAAGAAAGAAGTGAGGAATATCCCAGCGTCCAACGGGAACAAGCGCAACACGCTTAATACTTTTATCAAGGGCACCTGAATAATCTACCGAAGAAGCATTAGCAACATCCACAATATTCACTATATTGGCATATATTTTCATAATGCATTTCCTATCCTTATCAGAAGACGCATTACTCGGAAGTCCGTATAATACAGTTCCTACCCTTACAGCATCATATTGATAGTCCTTAAATCGCTCAAAGGAAGCAGATGTAAGCAAATGAACCATAAGTCTTTTTCTTATTTTAGAAGGAATATCAGCAATTACTTCATCGTATTCTTCAAGTTCTTTTTGGGTACAAGCATAATCATCTGAATATGCCGAACATAAATGAGCATATATTCCGCATACATTTATACCTTTTTCCTCAAAAATTCTATCCTTAATATTCAAATAGTCTTTTTTAGTAAACCCCTTTACACCGCTTTGAAAATCAAGACGAAGATGCACTCTGAAGCAAATGCCGGTTTCTTTTGAAAGCTCACAAAACATTTCATATTCATTCATATTACTTATGGAAAAAATAAACTTATTTTTTAGTGCATCTCTGTTTTTCTCTGTATTGCACTTATCATTTGCCATTTTTCTTATTGTAAAGAAAACTACAGGATACAAAATCAAAATATCCTTATTTGTATCACATATTGCCCTTGCTTCCTCAAGAGAAGATACCGCCAGCATTGACACATTTCTATTTTTTGATATTTCTTTTGCCATAGCTCTTAAACCATGGCCATAGGCATCACCTTTAAGAACCGCTATAATACCTGCATTATTAATAATATTCTTCTTAACCAGCTCAATATTTTCATCCAATAAATCAAAATC
>JAZQOI010000029.1:0-22596 GCA_045627745.1 Lachnospiraceae bacterium
GGGGTCTGTGGGATTGCGGTATCCAGGGTGCTCTTGGTTGCTACTTCGCAGCATACATTGCAGCAGGCAACGAAGTTAAGGCTGGCGATACAGTAGACGTTCCTGAAATCGGTAAGGTTTCAATCGTTGCTAACGACGAGCTCGTTGCTGGCGATAAGACAGCTGAGAAGAATAACGGTGTAGTTCTTCTTCCTGAGCGTGTAGTATTCACAGCTGAGAACGTTGCTAACTACAACTTCTAATTTTAGATAATATAATCTGAAATATAGGACCGCGGGCGCTCATACCGCCCGCGATCTTTTCGAAGTCCAAAAGGATTTCAAGTTTGATACAATTTCTGATTGAAAGAGGAGGATAAAAATGGCTGATAAAGACGGATTAAAGGTAGCAAAAGATTACCATGTAGAACAGCCCTTTGCTAACATGGGTGATTTCCATGTAAAAGGAGCAAATAGTTTAGATTGGGGTATGAAAAAGCACCTTTCTCATATTTTTAATCCTAAGTCAGGCAAAACAGTTATGTTTGCATTTGACCACGGATATTTCATGGGTTCAACAGCAGGACTTGAGAGACTAGATATCTTACTTCCCCAGTTGATGCCTCATGTTGACTGCTTAATGGGTACAAGAGGAGCAATCAGAACTTGTGTACCTGCAAGCTCACAGAATGGTATCGCGCTTCGTGTTTCTTCAGGATCATCTATGATTAACGATGACTTAAGCCACGAAGTTGTAGCAGTAGATATTGAAGATGCAATCAGAATGAACGCAGACTGTATGGCAGTTCAGACATTCATAGGTGCAGATGGACAGCTTTCAAGTATTGATAACCTTTCAAAGGTTATTAACGCAGGTTTCCGTTATTCAGTTCCTACACTTGGTGTAGTAGCTGTTGGTAAGGAAATGGAAAGAACAGACAGATTTTTCAAGCTTGCAACAAGAATCGTTGCTGAGATGGGCGTACAGATTGTTAAGTCTTACTACTGTGAGAACTTCGAAGAAGTTGTAGCAGCATGTCCTGTACCTATCGTAGTTGCTGGTGGTAAGAAGCTTGCTGAAGATGAAGCTCTCACACTTGCTTACAAGGTAATCCAGGGTGGAGCTGCAGGTGTAGATATGGGTAGAAATATCTTCCAGAGCACACATCCCGTTGAGATGGCTCAGGCAGTTAACAAGGTAGTACATGAAGGCTTCACAGATAAGGAAGCTTGGGAGTTCTACCAGGATATCATCCACTAATTGAATTTAATTCACTTTAGATATTATCCTATAAGAAAACGGTTCTCATAATTGAGAACCGTTTTCATTTTCTATGAAATTAGTCGGCGTGACAAGATTCGAACTTGCGACCTCTACGTCCCGAACGTAGCGCTCTACCAAGCTGAGCCACACGCCGGTATTCAATTAAAATACAACTAGGCGTATTTGTTTGCAGGTTTCATTTAACCTGCAAACAAATGCTAGTATATCATAAACAACGATAAAATCAACCTTTGTGCTTCTTTTTTACCAAAGAAATTTTAATATCCATTCCCAATGCATTGGCATACCTGGACAAAATATCCATGGAGGGTTCGCTTTTCATAGACTCTAATCTTGCAATATTAGATCTCATTATACCTGACTTTTCAGCTACATTCTGTTGTGTTATTTTATGTTTTTTCCTGTACTCAACCAGTTCTTTTATAACATCATCCGAATAAAACTTCTTATTTTCATCAACCATAACGAACTCCTCTCCGAATAGACTATTTTTCTACAAAGCAACTATTGGGTTCATATACATTATAGTAATGATTAACAGGAATTATTTCTCCCCCTCTTACCATAAAGGGTTCCCATATAACTCCCAAATGACCTGTCGGAACATTTAGTGAAGCTACATAACCTTCACAATTATAGATTTCCACTCTGGCACCTGATTTTGACAGATTGGCAGAATTAACATCCCCACCGGTAATATCCGTATAATCAGATACAAAATATCTTAAGCTTCCTTCTTCATCCGTATTGATGGTTAGAAGCTCCGTTGATAGAATACCACAACTATCGGGTTCACTTTTTCTTATATCTGCAAAATCAGAAGTCAATATTCTGCCATCCAAATCCAACGGTGTCGTTTCAAAGGATAAAATTACCTTATATTGTCCTTCCTTTATATCCTGTACTGCATATCCTATGGTTGCCTGATGATTCATATTTATTACCACATTAAAATACGCATCCTCATAGCCACCCTTTTTAACCTCAGCAGTATAATTACCTGCCTGAATACTAAGCATAACCGCTCCAGTTTCATCCAGCATACCTGAATAAACAGGCTCACCCTCTTTGCAATTAATACCATTACGCAAATTAATAGTAGCATCACCGATAGGCATATTACTGTATTCTGCATCTCTTACAACAATTTGGGCATTATACTCTGCTCCGTCATTAGAATATGTAAGTCTGGGTGTTGGAACAGAAAATACACCTGCTCCCTTCTTTGAGGTAACACCATATATTTTAACTTCATCAAGAGTATTTTTACTGGCTGTAAGCACATATTCCGAATCATTATCAACCGGTATTTCAGTAGAATAATAGCCATCACCATTTGTCATAACAGTTGCTATTTCTTTACCACTCCTGTCGGCAATACTTATATTGGCCTCTGACATAGGCGAGTCGTATTCATCTAATACATATCCCTCAATTCGCTGGCTTTCCGGAAGATTAATAGCGGCATTATATGTGATGTATGCTTTATTTATCATATTTTCTTCAAGTTCATTATATTGAGAAACAGTACCTTCACTATAATTATCAAGCTCAGTAGCCTTAAATATTGTGGCTTTTCCATTCTCACAATAAGAATACTTAATTAACATATCTTCATCATAATAATACCTGGAGGTTACGGCGGCAGAAGAAATATCCACAGGCATCTCTACATAAGCATCCCTTTGAGCAATATAATTAATACTTCCATGATCATAGTAATAATCAATAATCTCTACCTTATCCGAAATCTTCTCAACCGTAGTGATTTTCTCAATAATTGAATCCTCATTCATATAAATGTTGAATTCCTGTTCATGACCATTATCCAAAATTGCCCATTTTCTGGCATATTCATATGTATTTACCAATGCTTCCTTAGGATTCTTAACATTCTCTATTTTAGAAAATACCTTATCCTTCCATACCACAGAAGTATCACGTTCCTTGGCGCAGAACACCGGATTCCCATACATTATCTGATTATCTGAAATAATAACCTCCGGCTCTATCAGGTGTTCATTCATTTCATCCTCGTTAACTGTTTCTTCAGGTTCTTTGGGAACAAAGGTAGAGTTTTGTGACAGATTTTCTTCCCTGGCCTTTATTTCCTCATCAACCTTCTCCTTAACTATGGAATCCTTATAACTGAATATCTTTTTAACACCTATATATGACACGGTTACCATAACTAATAGCACCAAGGCATAGACCAATAAACCAATTGTAGTAACATAGAATTGATCTTTCTTACGTTTATTTCCCGAATTATTTGAATTAATCTTCTTCTTTCTCATCTGCTTCATCGTCCATAGGATTATAATAATCCTTCGTGATTATTGCTTTACCTCCCAGAATAATTAGAAGTATTCCTGCAAAAATGAATAAAATAGCAAAAATCAACAGCAATCTTGGTTTATCTGATGCACCCATTCCCGTAATTAATGAATGAGCAAGGTACATTAAATACCCACCTAAAGCAATTCTAATTAAGAGCATTGTCATGGTAGGCTTTCTTTTCTTGTTTTCCATATTGTTAAAACCTCTTAATATATTCAATCGATATTGTTTCGTGCGTTACACTCACACAATCCATATATCATACAAACTTGTAAATTGTCACTGAATAAAATCTTTCTCCTGCATCAATAACAGGTGATATAAAATTCTTCTGATTAACACTATCAGGGAAATACTGTGTTTCCAGACAGAAGGAGGTTCTGCTTGAAATTGACTTTCCCTCCTTGCCGGGCTGATTGTCGCAGCAGTTACCTGAATAGAACTGCATTCCGGGAAGGTCCGTATATACCTCCATTGTTCTTCCATCACAGGATGCCTCTGCTACCTTTCTTACTGACCCATCATAATTATCAAGTGCATAATTATGGTCATAACCATTAACTAACTTAAGCTGCTCAAAATCACTGTCTATTTCCTCACCAATTCTCTTAGGCTGCGTAAAATCCATTGGCGTTCCTTTAACAGGAGCAATCTCACCGGTAGGAATCGCACCCTTTACAACAGGTGTATAATTTGATGCATTAATTGTAAGCACCGTATCATAAAAGCACTCTCTATCCTCATCATGGCCACCAAGTGCAAAATAACTGTGATTTGTAGGATTAAAAATGGTCTTCTTATCACTGATACCATCATAGGTAATAGATAATGCATTATCATCACCAAGACAATAGGTTACGGTAAGCTCTTTATTCCCGGGGAATCCAAGCTCCATATCAGGTGATTTAACAGTAAAAGCTACTGCATTATCTATAATTTCTGCATCCCACAATCTTTTATGAAATCCCTCATCAAAGTCACTGTGAAGGTTATTTCCCGAATCGTTGTTAGCAAGTGAATACTCCTTGCCGTCTATAGTAAATTTGCTGTTTGCAATACGATTTGCATTAGGACCTACAATAGCACCAATAAAATTACCATTTGATACATACTGGTCTAATACTTCAAATCCCAGAACTACATCCTTAACTACACCGTCCTTATTCGGAACAAATAATTTCACAAGAGTAGCACCAAAATCAGTAATAACAGCCTTTATTCCATTGTTGTTAGTTATTGTAAATAACGAAACTTCTCTTCCATCTTTAAGATTTCCATATTTTTCTTTAACTACGCTCATTCTTTTATCCTTCTTTTTATATTTATTGTTCAGTCGCTGACCGATAAGGGAGCAAAAATGCATCTATAATTCCACTCTTGCATCCAGTGCCCTTGATAATGTTACTTCATCAATATACTCAAGCTCTCCGCCTACGGGTACGCCACTTGCGATTCTTGTGACTTTAATTCCTGAAGGCTTAATAAGCTTACTGATATACATAGCTGTTGTTTCTCCCTCAATGCTTGAATTAGTGGCAATAATAACCTCCTCCACATCTTCTGCCTGTAATCTCCTTAATAAATCAGGGAGCTTAATGTCACTGGGGCCAACACCTAGACTCGGATTAATAGCACCGTGAAGTACATGATATACTCCCTCATATTTTCCGGTTTTCTCATAAGCAGTCATATCTCTTGTATTTTCAACTATCATTATCTGCTTATGATTGCGGTTCGTATCAGAACATACAGGACAGACTTCCTTATCAGTTAAGGTGAAACAGTCCTTACAGTATTTAATATTTTTTCTTGCATCTAACATTGCTCCGGCAAGTCTTTCAACCTTATCCTCAGGCATGTTTATAATATGAAATGCCAGTCTTTGGGCTGATTTGTTACCTATCCCGGGTAATACAGACAACTCAGCAATAAGTCTGCTGATATATCCACTATACAGATCCATACTACTCCTATCTAGAAGGGAAATCCTCCTCCAAGCCCCAAACCACCTGTTAACTTAGACATGCTGTTCTGAGTTTCCTCTTCAACCTTACGAAAAGCCTCATTAACTGCTGCCATAATAAGATCCTCAAGCATTTCAATATCATCCGGATCAACTACTTCCTCCGAAAGCTTAACCTTTGTTAATTCCTTCTTACCGGAAACTGTAACCTCTACGGCACCACCGCCTGCAGTTGCAACAAATTCCTTTTCCTCCAGCTCCTTCTGACTTTCCTCCATCTGGCGCTGCATTTTCTGTGCCTGCTTCATTAAATTATTCATGTTGCCCGGCATTCCGCCTCCCGGAAATCCACCTCTTTTTGCCATCTTTAATTCCTCCTACTCCATTTCTATATCCATTTTAATTACACTCAAATCCGGATAATTCCGTCTAAATTCCTCTTTTGATTCAACAGCAACTATTGTATACTCTATTTCCTTACCTGCCACCTCATTAAGAGCCTTTTCTACCTGAGGCTTAGTATCCTCTCTATTTAAGAAATCGGCATTCCAATCATTTGTTATGGCAATAATAAGTCTATTGTCCTCAGTTACCGACAATCTTGCATTTTTTAAAAAACTGCTGGCCGGATTATACAGCTTTTCTACTACCTCATTCCATCTGTTAACTACCGTCTTAATATCCTCTGATAGAGCCTTGGGAAGCTTAGGCGGCTCAAAATCATCCTGTACTGACTCTTCTTCAACATTTACGGAAGAGTTCACAACAACACCCTTCTCAACCTTCTCCTCAAGCTCTCTTATCCTGTCAAGCATTGATTCTATATCCGTTTCCATGCTTGGCTTGCACAGCTTAATAATAGCAATTTCAATAAGTATTCGTTTGGAGGCCGAATACTTTATCTCATTTGACAGCTCGGAAAAAATGCGAATATAACGCATAATAGTTTCCTGCTTTATCGCTTGCGCCTCTCGCTTCATCTGAAGAAGATTTTCAGTGGAAATATCAAGAACTTCATCTATTTCATCATCATCAGAAGTCTTAACCATCAGTAAATTACGCAAATACCATGTAAAATCAACAACAAACTGGTTAAGCTCTTTTCCCATCATTATTACATTATCCAACAGCTTTATTGCACTTTTAATATCCTTGGCCATAATTGAACACAAAAGCTCGGAAAATACTTTTGTATCTAAAGCGCCTAAAACATCAAGCACCAAATCATAGGTAAGCTCTTGTCCATAATAAAAAGCATTACACTGGTCAAAAAGACTTAAAGCATCTCGAAGTGCACCATCCGCTGACTTTGCAATATATCTTAATGCCTTTTCCTCGGCCTGAATATTTTCCCCTTCCATTAGCTCATGAAGACGCTCAGTAATAGTATCTACCGAAATACGTTTAAAATCATATCTCTGACATCTTGATAGTATTGTAACAGGGATTTTATGTACTTCTGTGGTAGCTAAAATAAAAATAACGTATGACGGAGGTTCCTCCAATGTCTTGAGCAAGGCATTGAAAGCACCTCCGGATAACATATGAACCTCATCAATGATATATACCTTGAAACGGCCTTCTGTAGGAGAATAAGCAACCTCGTCTCTTATCTCACGAATATTGTCAACTCCGTTATTGGAAGCAGCATCAATTTCTATTACATTAAGACTGTTTCCTGCTGCCACAGCCTTGCAGCAGCTACACTCACCGCAGGGACTTCCATCCACAGGATTTTCACAGTTAACTGCTTTGGCAAATATTTTAGCAACGGAGGTCTTTCCTGTTCCTCGGGTTCCGCAGAACAGATAGGCGTGCCCGATTCTATCGCTTAGTATTTGATTTTTAAGAGTCTTAACTATTGCATCCTGACCCTTTACGTCCTCGAATTTAGCGGGCCGCCATTTTCTGTATAATGCGGTATATGACATTTTAATTCCTCATTTCTTAATCACCAAAACTAATACCAAGAAGCTTAGCTTCCTTAATAATTGTTGCATCAGGAGATACTTCCTTAAGCTTACCTGCAACATCCTCAAGGGGAACCTTAACAATTTCACGATTCTTATATCCAACCATAAAGCCGTACTCACCCTTAATAATAAGCTCGCCTGCCTCAGCACCAAGACGGCTTGCAAATACTCTGTCATAAGGACATGGACTTCCGCCTCGCTGTGTATGTCCGGGAACGGTTACTCTGATTTCCATACCTGTCTTAGCTTCAATCTCAGCCGCAATTTCATAGGATACAGAAGGATATTTGCTGTTTGCCATTACTTCCTTAAGCTCTTTCTTAGACATAGCAGCCTTTTCCTTGGAAATAGCACCCTCGGCAACTGCAAGAATTGTAAATGAGCTTCCTCTTGCTGTACGCTGATTAATTGCTTCTACAATCTTGTCAATATCATACGGTATCTCAGGAATGAGAATGATATCTGCACCACCGGCAATACCGGCATTAAGTGTAAGCCATCCAACCTTGTGACCCATAACCTCTACGATAAATACACGACCATGAGATGAAGCGGTTGTGTGAATACAGTCAATAGCATTTGTTGCAATATTTACTGCACTCTGGAAACCAAAGGTCATATCTGTTCCATAAAGGTCATTATCTATTGTCTTAGGAAGAGTAATTACATTAAGACCCTGCTTACTCAATAGATTGGCGGTCTTGTGAGTACCATTACCACCGAGAATTACAAGACAATCAAGATTCAGCTTGTAATAATTCTGCTTCATTGCAGCTACCTTATCAAGACCGTTTTCATCCGGATCCTGAATTGTCTTAAAAGGAGTTCTTGAACTTCCCAGAATAGTACCACCCCTTGTAAGAATTCCGGAAAAGTCAGAAAAATCAAGTTTTTTGTAATTACTGTAAATCAAGCCTTTATAACCCTGGTAAAATCCGTAAATCTCCACATCCTTAGGATCCAAGGTATACCATAAGGCTTTAACAACACCTCTCATTGCCGCATTAAGTGCCTGGCAATCTCCACCGCTTGTCAATAATCCAATTCGTCTCATAATTCGCTCCTTTCTGTTGTTCGTATCTTTTTTTATTACTCAACATCCCTTTCGATAGCATCAACCATCTCACCCACGTTCTTCATTTTAACAACGGTTTTCATGTCAAAACGGATGTCAAATTCTTCTTCGACAGCATCCATAAGAGTAATGTGCATCAAGCTGTCCCAGCCTTCAATATCTGCGGCTGTTGTATCATCATTTACCTCAATCTCTTCATCGTCAAATACATCTCTGAATACTTCATTAAGTCTTTCATATATTTCTTCTCTGCTCATTTTACTATGCTCCTATTCTTTATTCTCAGTCTGAAATAACCTTAATATATTGATTTTTATTCGTGTATTCATCAGGAATACTATATTCCCACACGGTATTTCCTTCCTCATCCTCTGACACCTTTTCAAAGCCCATCAGACCATAAAACTCACGTACCATGTTATTTTTAGCTGTCGGGTAATAAAAACCTCTTATTTTCTTGATTCCCTGTTCCTTTGACTTTCTGATAAGGGTGTCAAGCATGGCAAATTCCATATCACGCTTTAACACACGGCAACTCATAATCCACAAATCAATATCTAACTCTGTATCCTTCTTATTACCGATAACAACCGATACAACTCCGTTATCTCCAAACTTATCCTCAAGCTTACCATATATATCTATATAATCTGAGGATTCAGAAATATCCTCTATCTCGGCTCTTGTATATCGTCTGGTAGTCAGATTAAACTGATTACTTTTATTGCTAAGCTGCGATATTCTCTCCATATACATAGGTTCAAACGCCTTAATTGTTCCTGTCATTTCAAGAGACTGTAAATAATCCCCATAATTACTGAAGCTTTGCTCAAGCTGTAATCGTTTGGCATTCTCCTTGTACATTTCATTTCTTTTGGCATCATCGGCAGATAAATTGGTAACCTCAAAGAAGCCCGAATGGTCTATTACACGAATATAATCCTCAACGCTGCCAATTTCCGGAGAAATAACGCCTACCTGCTTACTTACAATTTCCCGTTCCGCAGGATTGTCATCAACAAATACAAAGGATTCAGGCAAAAGATTAAGCTCTTTACTGATATCCACTATATTCTTGCTCTTAGGATCCCAATTGGCCTTAATAAGGATAAAGTCATCCTCCTTAAGAACCCCATCAGGATGATTAATTCCGGCAATTGCATTCTCATGCTCATTCTTAGAGCATACATTAAGGATAACTCCAATATCCTTCTGTTCCTTAAGATAGGACTGAAATTCCGAATAAACCTGACCCATAGAGGTTTCCGGACCTATTTCAATATTTTCCACACCATCATCACCTACGATACCGCCCCAAAGAGTATTATCAAGGTCAAGTACAAGGGATTTCTTATTCTTACCGTATATGGATTTAATAATATTTGCTGTATTATATGCCAGTGATGGAATGGCCTCCATTGAGAGAGAATACTTATACATATGCCAATAAAGGGAATCTGCCCATTTATCAAGACCAAAGCACGCCGACAGGTAATTAATATCCTGAATAAAGAAATCCTTATGGTCTCTTGCATACCCAGCAAACATTTCGTTTAATCTGTTAATATAATTGATTTTGCCATGAATATCCGTGGCATCTGCATTACCCAACAATCTATAAATCGGGTATTCAAAATTATTCTGAATTATAGGACAATGATATACCTTTTCTATTTTGTCCCATACTTGCTTAAAATGATTATAATCAGCATTAAGAAGTGATTCTATATCCTCTGCACTCATATTAAGTACAGGATACTGCCTAATATTCCTGTTACCGGTATGTATATATATTATATCAGGAGCAAAATCAACCAGCTCCTTATTATCAAACATTACGTCTTCCCAATACTGAGCATATTCGCATTCATAAAAGGAAGCCTTAATACCATTGTTCAGTAAAAACAGGTCCATTATTGCTACTATGTCATGGGTGGTAGACCCACCAAGCACAGCTATCCTTTTCTCAAGAAAATTATCTCCTGTCTCTAAAAGCTGTCGTTTTATTGACTTCTTTTTCTTAATAATGTATCTGCCGTCAAAGGGATATTCTAACTCTCTCATACAAAACCTTTCCTATAGAAGCATAAATACAGATTATTTAATAAAATGACTGTTAATTATCAAATTTGTTATCAATTTTGCTACATTTACAGTATACAAAAAATGTAAGAAATTTTCAATCGTCCCCACAGGTATTTTTGCTATCGGATCAAGTTCTTACAGCCGCAGCAACAAGTGCCCTGGCCTACCACCGAATAATAACTGATACTTTTATGTAGAAAGAATATATACCCAAACAATCAGACTCCTTTGCTTGGGTTGTTTTTGTTGTAAATTTTTTATATAATATAATTGATTATTTTCTGATAATTTTCGGGGGTTTTTTTATGTACTATGCAATCAATTTTTTAGACTTTACATTTCTTATAATAATCGTGGCATGCATCTTTATGATAGGTCTTCAAAAGCCCAATTATTCACAGAAAACCATGACTAATCTGTGCTTTTGGACCCTGATTTTAGCATCGGGATATTGTATAAAGGTATCAGCCACTTCATTAGATGCCCTCGTCATAGGTCAGAAAATGACTTATATTTCAGGCTTATTTGTCTATTATTATTTTCTTTTATTTATTTTTCATTACTGTCATAAGGAGCTTCCGGACTGGCTTAAGGTTCTTCTAATGACAAACAATTCCACCCTGGGCACCTTTGTACTGTTCTTTAACCGACATCAATTATTCTATAAATCCTATCGTGCTGTTCGTTATGATAGCTTTCTTATTCTTAATAAAACCTACGGTCCCCTTCATACTATAATATCTGCTGAGCTTGCTCTATATTGTCTTGCTATGATTGGTGTTATTGTCTATTTAATGATTACGAACAAAACTTATTGTAATATCTCAAGCTTTCTTCTTATAATTGCGGTATCCTGTCCTATTATATTCTTTTTTGTTCAGCGCTTTCTTAATACACCTGTTGAATTTATTACCATCGGTTGCCTAATCACTACCTTTATCATGATTTACTTAATATACATAGGAAAAATCTATGACGTAACTGATGTTGCACTTGATTTTATCTTCGATAATATTAATTCGGGAATTATTATGACTGACGAAAATTATCATTATAAAGGCAGCAACAAGCTGGCGGAAAAGATTTTTCCCGAAATTAAAAATATTAATTTTGACCAAAACATTTATGTAAGCTCTTCACAGCTACGCCAAATCATTAATGGAAACACGGATAAAATCAACTTCGAGGATAAGGTTTACGAGCCCTCAATTGAAAATATTTTAAAGGATAATAACATAACAGGCTATGTAATATGGCTTGATGATGTTACGGCCCAGTTTGAATTTATGGCACTTCAGGACAGCTATCGAGAAGAGCTGGAGGCAGAGGTGGAAAAACAGACACAATATGCAAAGGAACGTCATCTTAAGTTAGAGCAGATGTCAAGACAGCTTGTTCAGACACTTGCAAATACCATAGATGCCAAGGATAAATATACAAACGGTCATTCTACAAGAGTTGCCGAATATTCGGTAAAGCTGGCAGATGCTTTAGGCTGGGACCAGGAATCTATTGAAATCCTTCGATATGAAGGCTTGCTTCATGATATCGGTAAAATCGGTGTACCTGATACCATCCTTAATAAACCCAGCGGACTTACCGACAGCGAATTTAATATAATTCAATCTCATACAACAGTAGGTTCCGGTATAATCCATGACACAACCTCTCTTCCGGGTTGCGAAAATGTAATAAGACACCATCATGAAAAATTTGACGGAACAGGTTATCCCCTTCATCTTAAAGGAGAGCAGATTCCTCTTGATGCACGTATTGTAGGAATAGCAGATTCCTTTGATGCTATGAGCTCTAACCGTATATACAGAAAAGCCCTTCCCAAATCAGTTATCAGGGAAGAGCTTCTTAAGGGTCGCGGTACACAATTCGATCCTAAACTTTTAGATGCATTTCTTGTTCTTTTTGACAGAGGCGATTTTGATGATATCGCTCCTGCGGACAATGGCTGGAAGTAATTAAAAATGGTGACCTCCGCTTGAGTGATGTCCACCCCCATGACCGCCTCCATGACCGCCACGTCCGGAGCTGTTTGATTCTATTCGGATTCTGGTTGTATTTAAAAATCTCGTCTGTGGATTAGTAATATTACATTTTGACTTTATTGATTTTGCAATTTCTCCCGTTGTAGGGGCAGCCACCTTTGAACTCCTTCTTGCATAAAAATATGTTACAATCAATGCAATTAAAACAGACAGACAGGCATTGGATAAATACTTCATTGGCTGAGCTATATGATTACCCTTTACAAGGGCAAGAGCCTCTCTAAACATCTCATCGCTGGCCTTATAATAATTACCTTGAGAGCAATCTCTATAAATGTTATCAGCTATAACATCCGCCTTGGAAGAAGATATTTTATCAGCAAAAAATCCTCCGGTATATATGATAATGTCCCTTTTATCCATATCTATGACAAACAATAGCCCATCATAATATTCACCTATTTCCTGACTAAAGTACGCACTTGCAAAGGCCTCTGTGGAACTGTAATTATTAATATCAACTGTAACAAGAGCCACGGAACCATAATCAGCACAATCCTTCATTACTGTAGATATTAGCTCCTTTGACTGGTAATTACCAAGCAGTGCTGCCCTGTCATCAACAATAATTTCAGATCTGCTACCCGATACAACAGCCTTTATATAATTATCCCCTTCCTCAGTAATCGTATAATTCGCTGCCATAACAGGTGTTGAAATACACATAAATATCAGCAAAGTCATAATTACTGAACATATTCTTTTAATCTTATGCACGATCATCTCCTCCTTCCCTGTTAAACTGCGGAAGCTTACGTGTAGACAATACATTATAATTATCAAGAGTATACTTAAAATTAAAGGCAAAACAAACCGCATCAATAACACACAGCAAATAATAAGGAATATCTGATACAACCTCCATTTTTACCACTAAAAAGGTCAAAATACACAGAACAACTGAAATCGCAATAACAGAAGCCTCCATAACTGACATGGAACGCTTCTCCCTCTCTGTTCTACCCTTCATTACATACAGCTTTCCTTTATCACCAACCTCAGCGTCCCTCTTTTCAATTTCTTTTCTCTGAGAAAGATTAATAATTATTACCAGTATCATGAGAAAAGCCGAAAAAACAGAAACGGCAATTGGAGTCATGGTTAAAATGAAATTAAGAATAACAAAAATAACGGCTGCTATAATGCCCGAAATTTTTAAATATTTCTTAGTATCTATAGGAATATCAGCTACTACCTTTCCTGTAAGTCCATTCACTGTAGCATAGGACACTCTGTCGCCCTTTCTATATGACATAAACCATACAGGAAACATAGTTGCATCTGCCTTACTGATTCTGCTGTGAAAAGTACTGTTATTATTGTTAGGATTCTTTTCAATTGAATATCCACCAAACTGATTATTAGCTTCATTAAAGGACATATTTTCAGCAATTGATTTGGCATCATCAGAATACACATCCTTTGATACATCTGCCAAATCAGCATAAAAACCACTCATATAGGACGGATTAAAATCAATTCTCTTTTTAACATCAAAGGGACCTAATTTCTGACTAATATTGTCCGAAAAGGCTGAAGACGCATCAAAACTTAATCCATCGTAGGAAGCATCAACATCACCGGAAAGCTGAAAATGATTTGTAACCATATAGTTTCCTTCTTTATGAGAAACATTGCCCTTCAAAAAGAAGGGACCCTTCTGAATAATATTATATGACCAATAGGGCATATATATTCCTCTAAAGCTTTCAATACAATCCTTGTCCTTAATATCATCCGGAGCAAATTTTGACTTTGACACCACCTTTAAATAGGCTTCCTTACACTGCTCCTTTGTTATTTCAAAGGGAATAATATAGTCTGGCTTTCTCTCCTTTCTAAGGCGGGAGGTAAGTACCGTAGATGCACCACAAAAGCTGCAAAAGGCTGCTGCCGTGTTGTTATCTACACTCATAAGCTCACCACCGCACTGAGGACAGGTATACACAGTAACCTCCATACTATCGTCCTCTGTTTGCGTAACCTGATCCGCAGAAACCTCATGAGTTTCTGCACCACCTACTTCATCTTCAAATTCATTAGGATCAAATTCCGTTTCACAGAATTCACAAAACATTTTTTTCTTATCAGCGGAATACTTAACATTAGCACCGCAATTTGGACATACTATCATTAGGATTCCTCCAAAATCATCTTTATTGCTTGATAAATAGTAGTATATCATCATAAAATACTTACTACAATAACTCTATTTATGGAGACTAATTTATGACTGAAGACAAATATTTTAAATCAGCTCTGGCTGATTTATCCTTTGATGTTGCATACGGGGATTCAATACGTCACCTATATGACAAAGGCTTCTCAAACGAAGAGATTAAAGAGCATTTAGAAACAACCTTGTCATTAGATAGAATTCAGGCTGTAATAGATAAATATGAAGAAGACAAAATCAAAAACTCTACTACAGATAGTCAGGGTAACACCTGTCATTATGAATATGTTAAGGTTACAGATGAGTATGGACGTTCAAGCTTTATTAAAAAAACAGTACCCTGTAGCAGCAAAAGGTAGTGCGTGTTTTTTAATTTTACCCTTCTCACGACAAAAGTCGGTTAAATCACGATTTAACTGCCTTTTGCAGGTCCAAAACTTTACTGTGCTAAATTATTAACTCCTGTTTATACATTATCCCGCTTAGAATACATAAGCACTCTATCCCCCATTTTAATAGTAGTAGAGCCATTTGGGACAATTGTTTTGTTCCCTCTTAGAATCATTACTATAATATCCAATCGAGAAATATCAAGATTTCTTATTTCCTCTCCTACCCATGGACTTTCCGGTCCTATATTAATTTCTTTTAGATTTATGTCCCTCTCACCCCTGTAATGACGAGCTCCGATAACAAGTGTATCTTTATGGTTAAGGACTGTATCACCCTTTGGTATAATTGTTTTTTTATCACGGATTATCATTACTAAAATAAGCATTGGAGGAAAAACTATATCCCTTACCTGTTTACCGTCCCAGGAATGATTTTCACTAATATAGGAAGTAACAAAATGATAATCCTTTGTTTCCTCTCTGCTTTGTAGCTTAAACTTAGTATATTCTTCAACGAAACCGGCAGAAATAATACCTGTTGGAATAGCAACCATTCCCACACCCAGAAAAGAAATAACTATTGCCATTAGTTTTCCAAAAAAAGTTACCGGATATATATCACCGTATCCCACAGTAAGAAGTGTGGATGCCGACCACCATATTCCGGAAAATGCATTTCTAAAATTCTCAGGCTGTGCATCGTGTTCAAGACTATACATAAGTAAGGAAGAAGCAATTATCAAAATCATTATCATAGATACAGAAGACAGTATCTGATTCTTCTTATCCTTTAATACGTTGGTAATTACATTAAATGCATCATATTTCTTATTAATCTTAAATAATCTAAAAAAACGTATTACCCTAAACATTCTAAATGCTACAATACCCGAAGGAAAGAATATTGGCAGGTAATAAGGAAAAAATGACAAAAAATCCACTATACCATAGAAAGATAAAAAGAATTTAATTTTACTTTGTACTTTTTTTTCGGATGGATAAATATATTGTGCTGTCCAGATACGAAGAATGTACTCTAACGTAAAGATATTAACAGTAATTAACTCAATATATTTTAATATGGTACTGAACTTTTCCATTTCATCAAATGTAAGCATTAAAGTGACGGTAAGATTAATCACTATTACTATAGTAATAAACCAGTCGAAAGCTCTACTTTCCTTGTCATGATCATTACCTATCTGAATAATTTCAAAAATTCTCTTTTTATATTTTTCAATTTTCATAATAATACTCCATTATATTTATGATGGTTCAGTATCAGACCAAAAAGTTTTAAAGCTTATTATCAACATCAATTACTTTTAATATACCATCTTTTACAACAAAATGAATCTCATATTTTCCATATGTAAAACCATATTTACGTGCTTCATCCCGGTGATAAGATGGTCTGGGATCCAGCTCAAGCAATTCAATAACTTCTGTTCGGCAATCATCTGTTATTTTATCCAACAGATTACTTGGAAAATCAACCTTAATTCTGTAATCCTTGGTATTCTCGGTAAATCCTCCTCTTGCCTCTTCATGAGAATCTACATAAGGAAGGTAGGGCTTAATATCATATATAGGGGTGTTATCTTTCATATCAATTCCTGATACATAGATAACAGGTCCTTCTTTACTATTTTCTATTCCTTCTAATTTTACAGAAGACAATCCTATTGAATTAGGTCTAAAGGGGGACCTGGTTGCAAATACTCCTACCCTTTCATTGCCTCCTAGTCTTGGTGGCCTTACAGTAGGGCGGAAATCTTCTGTTTCCTCCACTTCAAATTTCCATAAAAGCCATAAATAATCATATCCCTCAAGACCTCTCAATGCATCTATATTTCTGTATTCCTCTTCAAATACAATTTTACCCTTTAATTGCTTTACAAGATTACTCTGTCTTGGTATACCAAATTTTTCCGGAAACTGAGTTCTAATATGAGCTATAACCTTTAATTCAGACATATCTTTTTCCTTAACTGTTTTTTATATTAAATTCTGTAGGATAATAATCCATTAAATTATTATACGCAGCTTCTATTATATCTAAAGTACTTTTAAATATTAAAACTGTATTATCAGCCTCCAGCACATCCTCCATACCTACATAATCCAAAGTTTCCTTAAAACACCAGGCAGAACTCAATGCTGATATTCTCATATATTTATCACAGGCTCTTTCATAATCCTCATAACTCATTTCATACAATTCAAGGGCTGCAAGAGCTGATGTTGCATATGAAACATAGTAACAAGGGCACTCAAAAAAATGATTCACATATACCCAATCATAGGATTCTCCATTTTCAGAATTATTATCATATCCATATTCTGATTTTAAATCATAAAATTCTTCTGCCAACTCTTCTATTGATGCTTTAGGATGTTCAAATGAATATATTTCAAATTCTGTATACATACAGGCTGAATATATTGAATTTATCATATTTACTACATCACTAATTTCCAAATAAGTTCCTGTTTCTTTACCATACATATCCTTGTATTGAGAAGCAATTAACAGTTCAAGTCCTTGAGAATGAATTTCTGATGTATCAACATTGGAATATGAAATAATTCTGTCTTCATCTTGATAAAATGTTTCATTAAAATGACCAAATTCATGTATATAGGTAAACAAATCTAAGCTATCCTTAATTGGCATATCAATAATATATCCATCGCCATAACTTTTTAATGAAGTTGTCATTCCAATTTGAGCCTTATTATTCTTCCATTTTAAATCATACAATTCATTATCAAGAAGGTATTTCATTGACAATTCAAGTTCTTCATCAACCTTTCCTACATATTTATATAACATATTAAAGGTTGCCTTATCATCCTCTGTAATATAGCCAGGATCATACTGGCTAATATCATTTGCATAGGAAAATGCTTCTGCAACATAGTACTGACACTTTTTCTTGATGATTTTACATAATTCTTTTATATCCTCTACAGAATAATCTCTTATATATAAACAATCATAGGAATACTCCAAATAGTTATCATAACCTTCATCAATAGCCTCTTTATCATGTAATTCAACTAATTTTTTATAGATTTCTGCAGTTTTTTTCTCATTACTATTCTTTGCAACCTCTATCTTATACTCATTTACCAAATTCTCACATTCTATATTTGTTTCTTTTTTCTCCTCTGTCATATCTTCATAGTCATTTATAGAATCTACCAGGCCTGAATTATACTTTTTAAGAAGAATTTCCTTGTAAGGAGATTTACTAATCTCCCTATACATTGCCATTAAATCATCACTGGCCTCAAGATATTCTTCATATAGTTCATCTTTTTCATCTATAATTTCCTCATTATTTATATTTCTGTTAAATTCAATCGTATCAATACAGTATGCTGTTTCCAAGTCATCAACATACTTATTAGCTTCTTCAAGCATTTGCTCAAATTCTTCTGTTTTTCCTATTTGAACTAATATTTCCCCATCCAATTTCTTATCATTTTCTTCTTTAATTGCATTGGCTTCTTCAAGCATATTCTCCATTTTTTCAAGAATCTTGCCATAATTCCTATCATCTAATGTAATTTTTCTTTGAGAAAATTTAATTTGTGAATGATTCTTATTATTATAATATGACTCAGTCTTATATAAATAAATATTATATATACCATCATTAGATTCATAATTATCAACCAAAATCAAACCTAATTCATTATAATTACTGATTTCTACAGCAGAAAAAACATATCTTCCTCCCCAATCTTTAAATGCTTTCATATCAATATCCAATGAATTAACCTCATCATCAGCGTATACATAACAGGCATTTTTATTTTCTGTATGTAGCTTACTAATTAACTCTGAATTGTCCAGGGTAGGTGCTATAATCTTTTCAAATTCCTCATAATATATATTATTATAGCAATCATCATATCCATCAATAGTTGATATTCCATTATAGTTAAGAACAGCAGGTTCAAAACCATATGCTATAGACCATTCCTTGTCATACTCTATATCTTCTTTTATTTGTTTAAACAACTCCTCTGAATAATATTCTTTATAGGTCATATAATTTCCATCAAAGAATAGGTTACTAAGATTTTTATAATAATCATTATAGGTCCCATTAGAAAATACAATTAATATAACCCCAGCCAGACAACACAGTATTCCTGTGATTTTACCTATTTTAAAATCATATATTCTGAATAAACAACACGAAAATAAATAGAACCATAAAAATAGATTTATGTATCTCATATCAAGTATTTCAAGATTTCTTAGTATTGATAGCTTATCTAACAGACACATAATTATTGAATTAAATAGAATATCAGCTAATATGAGTATTTCCTGTAAATGGTTTTTAATTCCACAATGTATAATTCCTCTAACTAACAATATAATAACCACAGGAACAATTATTATTTGAATTCCTATACTTCCTGTACCACAATAAATAAAGGAATCTAAAAATTCATATTTATTTCCATCAGAAGTATTAATTACCTGACTGTTAAAAAATACATCTACTATTTCAGTTATGTTTAATAACATATCAGATAGAAATATAATAACCAGTCCTATGTAATTATTTAAGTGTTTCTTATTATAAATAATAAACACTAAGGCCATAACAGAAATCAAATATATCCCTACATGTATAAAATCAATAAATAAACAGCATACAATCAAAGGAATATAAGATTTGATTATTTTACAATCAAATTTTGATAAATAATATAGAAGAATTGGAATACAAGCAAAAGAAAGGGTAATATATGGATAGATATTTATTAATCCATACAATACACACAACAATAGGCTTAAGCCCTTATATTTTGTGCTTTTATCACCTAAATATTCTGTAACTAACATTCTTGTTCCAATAAATGATAGCAATAATTTCACAATATAGCATAATTCCAATGCAATATAAGCAGGAAATACACAAAATAAAAATGACATAACAGAAATAGATGATGGCAAATAGCTCCTTGATATATTACCTAGTATAGGCACTGAAGCATCATAATCAAAAAAAGTCCCCGTATCCTTTAGTATCTGATACTGTGGCACATAAAAATCTAATATCTTATCTTTGGTAATTACAATATTATCTCCTAAATATATATACATCCCAGCAACTATTATAAAAATCAATATAAGTACTGGTTTTTCCCAATTATTCTTTATTCTTTCCACTTAAACTTAACATTCCTTCATTCAAATTTTATTACTGTTTTGTATTTTGCTTGTATTATAGCTTCTCATAAATACATTCATAGACAGTATGTAGACTATCTGGCATTTACATAACGCACGTTACCTTATATGGTCCTATTCCATTTAGCTTAATTCACTATAATCAACTCTATAACAACCACAAGAAATCAGTAACCTTGACATTAATTACTATAATAAGTATAATTACAGATGTCTGTGCAGCCGGGGAATTAGCGGCTCCTTGAACCTGCAATCCGCTATAGCAGGGGTGATGCACTATGGAGGATA
Source organism: Lachnospiraceae bacterium (assembly GCA_045627745.1). Lineage (GTDB taxonomy): Bacteria > Bacillota > Clostridia > Lachnospirales > Lachnospiraceae > UBA2868. The sequence continues at coordinate 20,837 of JAZQOI010000029.1, forward strand.
AGAGTGGGTATAGCTGCCCTTAGTAAGTGGCGTTGATATCTGGGTCTTGCGCGGCGGGAATCCATGAACCGTGTCAGGTCAGGAATGAAGCAGCACTAAGTGGAATCTCTCGGGTGCCGCAAGGTAGCCTGGGTTGAGTTAACTGCTAAGGTAACGTATATTTGCTTCTTACTCGAAATAGTGCGCACAGACTTTTATATTTCGCCTTTTTTAAATTTTATAATTAATTTATTCCCAATACTTCTGTTTGACAAATCCATAGGAATTTCATCACGACTATACCACTTTGCTTCCGATAATTCGCTTTCCTGAAGAGTAATCTTGTCCGAACCATCAAGATCTGCATAGAAACCTATCATCTGAGCACCTGTAAGTCCCCAGGGCTGATTATCATAATATGTAAGATTTTTGATTTTAAGACCAACCTCTTCCATTACCTCCCTGTACACTGCATCCTCAAAGGTTTCTCCTATCTCAACATATCCGGCTATAAGTGACGGTTTCTTATAATTTCCAAGTTTGTTTCTTACAAGTAATATCTTACCCTCATTTCTAATTGCCACAATAATTGCCGGCGAAATCTTAGGATATTCTCTCATATTACATTCAGTACATACAAAAGCTCTTTCAGTTGATGACCTTCTAAGCTTCCCTCCACATACTCCGCAAAAATTTTTGGTTTTCTTCCAATTATATATATGGTAAGCATTTACTCCGGCAAAAATAAATTTCATTGGGGCAAGTTCTCTAAAGGCTTGCATACCAAGCGTTAGGTAATGTGTGTTTTTATTGCCCCTATGAATGTCATCAAATTCCTTAAAGCCATGTATTTCCGTGCCTTTTATGTCCACCAGAAAATAGGGTTCATTACTTATTTCAAATAAATAATATGCGTCATTTTTTAAACTATCATATTCACGATTAGCTAATGAAGCATATTCACCAAAGGTTAAATAACTAAAGCTTTCATTCTCATATTTTAACAAAATCCCTGATTTATTAAAGGCAATCACATAATCCTGTTCTCTAACAGTAATATTTCTATATTCAGGATTATATTTATCCGGTGCTATTTCATGTATCATTGCTCTTTTCCCCCTTCTTTTCCTCTTTTAAACGATTTCTCAATTCAAGAAAAAAATTAGATAGCATTGAGGAACACTCCTCCTTTAACACATCCTTTGTAATTAAGACCTTGTGATTGAATTCATCCATGTCAAGAATGTTAATAATAGACCCTGCGCAGCCTGATTTAGGGCTCATACATCCAATGACAACCCTATCCATGCGAGCCTGAACTATAGCACCGGCACACATTTGACAAGGCTCCAAGGTAACATACATGGTACAACCCTCAAGGCGCCAGTCACCAAGCTTCTTTGAAGCCTTTTTAATGGCAATAAGCTCTGCATGAGACAAAGTATTTTTATCCGTTTTTCTGCGATTGTATCCTCTTGCTATTATTCTACCCTCATAACATATTACACATCCAATAGGAACCTCGCCCAATAAGTAGGCTTTTTTTGCTTGATCGCAAGCCTTTTTCATAAACTTTTCGTCTTCACTGTATTTCATCCTTGTCTCCAATAATATCCTTGTAAAAAATATACTTTAAGCTGATATAATGATGTTGGGGTCAAAAGGTATTTTGCCCCCAACGATACCGGATTTCTCCGCTCTACGAGCTCTCGAAATCCTCAAAACATTCAAAATCCGCTCATTTTTCTGCAAAAAATGGCTACTTTTTCATGTTTTGGCGG
>JAZQOI010000030.1:0-19073 GCA_045627745.1 Lachnospiraceae bacterium
CCTTTTTTCAACATTCCCCATAAAGTTTCTTTCTGTTCAATTCCAAATTTCAGAATTTTCCAAAGTGAATCAACAGCATATGGTCCATACACTTGCATATATGAAATATGCATCTGTATTGCTCCACTAAACATCAAATCAAATTCCTCTCTTGGAATAGAACCATTCCCGTAATATCCATCAATAAAACTCTTGGCCAAATCAAACCGATAACGCATTTCTTCTGTTTCATGATTAAAATCCACAAACTGCATAATGAATGGCCATCCCAAATCAAGATATCTGCTTCCCAGACCCGAATCATCCAGATCGATGAATACCACTTCTCCATTCTTCTTCATCATTGCATTATGAGGTCCCATATCAGTATGAACAAAGCATTGGCTGAGAGATTCAAATTCCGGAAGTGAATCCAAAATCTCATCAAACTCTTTTTTGAATGAACGATCCGCAAACCACTCGTAGTATCTCTTTTTACTTTGTGTAAATGGTGAAATAAATTTGTAATTTTCAATCGCATGCATCTTACGAGCAATTTGACCTATTTTGTATTCGTCTGAAACACTCTCTTCCATCTTACGGCCGTCTATGAATTCCATTAAGAAAAAGAAATATTCCTGCTCTCTGACATAATAGGTTCCTTCCTTTGTCAGATACAATTTAGGAGCAAGTGAATGCTCATTTCCGAGACATAAATACGCCTGCACATTACTAATTATTGTACTTTCAGGAATACCGGTAATTCCTTTTAATACATAAGCACTCGTATCCGTCCCCACTTTACATATAATTCTTTGAAAATCTTCAGAATCATTTCCATATATTTCCTTGATGCATAGATTGGGGATATCCCAATTTTTCATAACCGAATCTACTAACTCTTTTTTCATATACAACCCCCCAGTAGACCATAATATCAAAACAATAAATCCTTCTAATTTTTTATAAAGATATCATCGTGCAACTATCAATAACATAATCTTCAAGAATTTCCCTGTTTTCAGCAAATTCATCATATGAATTAGTATAAAACTTTTCTTTTGTAAATGGGTTTATTTTTGCCAATTCAAAAAAAATAAAATTATCGATAACACAGTCAGTTGAATCCATCATCAAATCTATTGGAATTCTCTGTCCGTTTTTTGTAAGTATATATTCTATTGAAATATTAGATTTGTATTGAACCGGCATAGCTTCTACATCATAATCTGTTCCAAATTTATTTTGAATATAACTTTGAAATTCGTGATATACAATCTCTTTATACGTTGGAAGTAGTTCATTGATTTCTTTTTCTGTATATAATTTACCAGCTTCTGTTTCAACTTCATATGGAATCTGATTATCATAGACATAATCCATCATTTCACAGTATGATCTCCAATCCTTAAATCGATATTTTTTCCCAGTCTTCAATTCTACCCGAAAAGATATACCAGCCCTACGGGAAATATTTTCAATATCATATGGATTAATTTCTTTCCATACAAATTTATTTTTCTTATATAATTTTCCATCATCAATTTTTAATTTCATAGCTTATCCTTTTATGCACCTTTCTCATTTTTCATTTCTATTCATCTCAAAGTAAAAATTTACCTGCACAGTATTATTAAAATCATATCGCTCTAACTATTACAGTAATTATAGTAGCATGTGGAATAACTTACTCCGTAATCTTCATATTTACAAATCAAAATACATTATGCTATAAGACTAACTTTCCTACGAAGATATCATAACATATCAACTTATGTAAACGTAGTAAAATTTCCTTCACTTATATCCTCCACATTGCTGTGAAACTACAATAGCACCTCGATTACGCGTTGCACCATTCGCTACACTTCGTTTCGCTCATGTCGCGCTGGCACCGCATAAAACAACTACAGCAGCACCTCGATTACGCTTCGCTTCATCTCGGTCGCGGCTGGCGCCCTATAAACGCGTTGCACCATTCGCTACACTTCGTTTCGCTCATGTCGCGCTGGCGCGCTATAAAACTGCGCAAATAAAAAAACTCCCTTGGATGCAAGCATCCAGGGAGTTTTGTATTTGCTTGTTTTGCAACGCTTGTAGTTCGCGCATTATCTCTTTGAGAACTGTGGTGCACGACGAGCTGCCTTGAGACCATATTTCTTTCTCTCTTTCATACGAGGATCTCTTGTTAAGAATCCTGCTGCCTTAAGAGTAGGTCTGAACTCAGCATCTGCCTTAAGAAGGGCTCTTGAGATACCATGTCTGATGGCACCTGCCTGTCCTGTAAATCCACCACCGTGAACGTTAACCAATACATCAAACTTTCCTAAATTATCAGTTGCAACAAGTGGCTGACGAACGATAGTCTTCAATGTCTCAAGACCAAAATATTCATCAATACTCTTCTTGTTGATAACAATATTACCTTTACCGGGTACTAAATATACTCTTGCGATTGCTTTCTTTCTTCTTCCTGTTCCGTAGAACTTCTCTGCTGCTTTAGCCACTTTAATTTCCTCCTTTCAATCCTCTCTTAAAACTTAATCTCTTCAGGTTTCTGAGCTGCATGTGGATGCTCAGCGCCTGCATATACAAACAACTTCTTGTACATCTTGTTTCCGAGAGGTCCCTTTGGAAGCATGCCTCTAACAGCAAGTTCAACAACTTCTGCAGGAGCTTTAGCAAGCTTTTCCTTAAGTGTCATCTCTTTCATACCACCAACGTAGTCTGAATGACGATAGTAAATCTTCTGATCCATCTTCTTACCGGTAACAACAATCTTATCTGCATTAACAACGATTACATAATCACCTGTATCTGCATGAGGTGTGAAGATAGGCTTGTTCTTTCCTCTTAAAATCTTTGCAATTTCTGATGCAAGACGACCTAATGTATATCCTGTAGCGTCTACAACATACCATTTTCTCTCAACGGTAGCTTCGCTAGCCATAAATGTTTTCATCTAAATTACCTCCATATAATTGTACTGATTCGCTGGGAAATGGCAAATCATATACTAACAATAATTACCGCAATTAAGACCATGCGCCGGGGCTTTGGCCACGCATCTAACCACGCACCCAAAAATTATATTATCAAATATAGCACTTGTCAATAAAAAATCATTAAATTTCCACATATTAGACACATTCGACATAATCCTATATTTTAACGAACACTGCTACAGCTATTATGCCGACTAAATATAACAGTAAAATCAAATACGCCAGGAAATCATTTTTTTTATAAATAAGAGGCTTCATTTTAGTTCTTCCATCACCCCCGCGATAACACCTTGCTTCCATTGCAAGAGCCAAATCTCCTGCCCTTCTAAAAGCCGATACAAACAATGGCACCAGTAACGGAATCATATTTTTAATTCGTCTTATTATACTTCCGTTTTCAAAATCAGCACCTCTTGCCATCTGCGCCTTCATGATTTTATCTGTTTCCTGCAATAATATCGGAATAAAGCTTAAAGCAATAGACATCATCATTGCAATCTCGTGAACAGGTACTCTGAATTTATTCAAAAATCCTAAACATTTTTCCAGACCATCTGTCAGTCTTGAAGGTGTGGTAGTCAAGGTCATCACCGAAGTACCCATAACAAGCAATGTAAGACGGAAAATCATTCGTACTGCGATTTTAATACCTTCCTTTGTTATATTGAATTTCCAGAAGGATATAAGCACCTCTCCCGGAGTAAAGATTACATTAAGAATCACTGTCATTATCATAATAATAACAATTGCCTTAAGTCCCTTTACCATAAATTTCAGAGGAACAGTTGACAGCTTAACAACTATTGCTAAAAACAACATTGCAACAGCATATCCGGAAAAATTACCGAAAATAAATAATGAAATTATATATATAAAGGTTCCAATTATCTTAACTCTTGGATCCAGTCTGTGGATAACGGAGTCAGCCTGATAATATTGTCCCAAGGTTATATCTCTTATCATTTCTTCACCAACTAAAATCCTCTCGACTTTACCCTAATAATTTCCGCAGCAGCTTCCTTTAATGTATATATATTAGTATTTACATTAAAACCTCTGTTCTTAAGCATCAAAAGTGTCTTGGTTACACTGGGAATATCTAAACCTATTTCCTGTAGTTCCTCATAGTGGGAAAATACCTGTGCCTTGCTTCCATCAAATCTAAGTATGCCCTTATCCATTACCATAATTCTGTCTACATTCTCGGCTACATCGTCCATACTGTGGGAAACAAGAATAATAGTCATTCCCTGTTCTATTCTCAAGCGGTTAATAAGTTCAAGAATTTCATCACGACCTCTTGGATCAAGCCCCGCTGTAGGTTCATCAAGAATTAGTGCTTTAGGCTTCATTGCCAGTACACCTGCAATTGCTACCCTTCTTTTTTCACCACCGGATAATTCAAAGGGAGATTGATAAAAATACTCATCCTTAATTCCAACAAGCTTCAATGCCTCATAGGCTCTTAGCTGTACCTCTGACTTGGATAACCCTTGATTTTTCGGACCAAAACACACATCCGAAAATACATCCACCTCGAATATCTGATGCTCCGGATATTGAAAAATCAAGCCCACTTCAGAACGAAGCTTCTTCTTATCATAATCCCTGTCAAAAATATCTGCACCATTGTAGTACACACTTCCTGATTGTGGAGTTAACAAGCCGGTAAGGAGCTGAACCAATGTTGATTTGCCGGAACCGGTGTGCCCTAACAATCCAATATACTCTCCATCCTGAATTGCAAAGGACACATCATTAATTGCCCTTTTCTCATCCGGGGTTTCTATTCCGTATGTATATGTAAGATGATCCACTATTATTGACATAACGCATTCACCAGTTCTTCCTCGGTAATAATACCCTTTTCAACGGGAATTCCATTTTCTCTTAATATTTCCGCAAGCAAAGTCGCCTTAGGAACATCCAGTCTTAACTCCTTTAATTCCCCTACTCTTGAAAATACATCTTTCGGTGTTCCCTGCATTTGAACTTTACCCTTATTCATAACAAAAACCTTGTTGGCGTATACTACCTCTTCCATGTAATGAGTAATAAGAATAATAGTAATATTTTCAACCATATTCAGTGCTCTGACAGCACGAATAACTTCCTTACGTCCTTTAGGGTCAAGCATAGCTGTGGGCTCATCAAGAATAATACATTTAGGGTGCATTGCTACTACACCGGCAATGGCCACTCTCTGCTTCTGACCGCCACTAAGCTTTGAAGGGGAATGCTTGCTGTATTCATCCATTTCTACAACCTTAAGGCTTTCTGCTACTCTTGCCCAGATTTCTTCTGTCTTAATACCCATATTTTCAGGGCCAAAGCCAACATCCTCTTCAACAATAGTACCAATAATCTGATTGTCGGGATTCTGGAAAACCATTCCCGCAGTCTGACGAATATCCCATAGTTTATGGTAATCAGTAGTATCCATAGAATCAACAGTAACAGAGCCCTCTGTAGGATATAAAATTGCATTTATATGTTTTGCCAGAGTGGATTTACCGGAACCATTAGAACCTAATATTGCAACAAAATCTCCCTGTTCAACATCTAAATCAACTTCATCAATAGCTCTTTTAACACCATCAACATTACCATCTTTATCACGTCTAATGTATTCAAAAATCAGTTTTTTTGTTTCTATTAATCCCATAATACAGATCCTCTGATAGTACCCTAAAATTATGTAAAACAATTTTAAAATAGCCGTAAGCAATCTGCTTACGGCTAGATTAAACAAAATAAACTAAACTAATTCAATAAGAACTTCCATTGCAGCGTCACCCTTACGCTGACCAATCTTAACGATTCTTGTATATCCGCCCTTACGATTCTCATACTTAGGTGCAATCTCATCAAATAACTTAGCAACAAGATCAATTTCCTTAGTATTCTTCTTCTTACCGGCATTCTCTTCAGGAACTTCTGTTACAGAATAAAGAACCTTAAGAATCTGTCTTCTTGCATGAAGTCTTGAAGGCTTATCCTTTTTGATTTCTTTCTCTACTTCATCATAAACAGTAACGGTCTTACCGTTATCCATCTTGATAAGCTTGCCGTTATCATCACGAGTCTTCTCTGATAATACCTTGCCTGTTTCCTTATCAACGATCTGCTTAACTCTCTTGCCATCTTTGTCCTTACGAGCAACCTTAGCTGTAACCTTAACTGTTTCGTAGTTATCCTTCTCCTTAATAGCAAGAGCAATGATACCCTCAACAATCTTCTGTACTTCCTTAGCCTTAGCTTCAGTAGTACGAATCTGTCCGTTATAAATAAGGTTTGTAACCTGGTTTCTAAGTAAAGCCTTTCTCTGGCTTGATGTTCTTGAAAGCTTTCTGTATTTAGCCATTTTATCCTCCTTGTGCACTGCACTGTGAACATTGCGCCCTTGGTCTTATCAATGCTCAAAACAAATATTTAACCTCGTCGAACCTAGTGGATTTACCGACTCAGCATTTAACAATCAGTTACCGATCAATCCTTAATGTCTTCTCCGACTCTTAATTCAAGACCAAGCTCCTTAAGCTTAGCAAGTACTTCTTCAAGAGACTTACGACCAAGGTTTCTAACCTTCATCATGTCGTCCGGTGTCTTGTTTGTAAGCTCACCTACTGTATTAATACCTGCTCTCTTTAAGCAATTGAATGAACGAACAGATAACTCAAGTTCGTCAATATTCATATCCTTAATCTTATCAAAATCATCAACTTCCTTTTCAACCATAACCTCAGCCTTAAGAGCTGTGTCAGAAAGGTCGATGAATAATGATAAATGTTCACTAAGAACCTTAGCTGCAAGACTAACTGCCTCATCAGGCTCTAAAGTACCATTTGTATATACATCCAATGATAACTTATCATAGTCTGTAATCTGACCTACACGAGTATTCTGAACAGTAAGATTAACTCTCTCAACAGGTGTGTAGATAGAATCAACAGCAATTACACCAATAGGCAAATCCTCTGATTTATTCTTATCTGCTCCTGAATAACCTCTTCCCTTGGTAATTGTAAGCTCCATATAAAGCTTACAATCAGAACCACCATTCAAGGTAGCAATAGGAAGCTCCGGATTCATAATCTCGATATCCTGATCAACCTGAATATCTGCAGCAGTTACAACACCTTCGCCCTCGAAGTCAATAATAGCTGTCTTAGGCTCGTTAGTCTCGCTATTATTCTTAATAGCAAGGCTCTTAATGTTCATAATAATCTCTGTAACATCTTCCTTAACACCCGGAATTGAACTGAATTCATGAAGAACTCCCTCAATCTTAATCTGACTTACTGCAGCACCGGGCAGAGAAGAAAGCATAATTCTTCTTAAAGAGTTACCAAGAGTTGTACCATATCCTCTCTCAAGAGGCTCCACAACAAATTTTCCGTACTTCTTGTCTTCAGAAATCTCAACGATTTCAATATTAGGTCTTTCAAAATCAAACACTGCAAAGTACCTCCTTTTTTCGGATAACTATTATTTAGAATACAACTCGACGATAAGCATCTCATCAACAGGAACATCAATCTCTTCACGAGTAGGAAGTGACTTAACAGTACCCTTTAAGTTTTCCTGATCCTGCTCTAACCATGCAGGAACAAGTCTTCCACCTGTTACCTCAAGGATGTCCTTGTATCTCTGTGATCCTTTGCATTTCTCTTTAATTTCGATAACATCACCGGCTTTGATACGGTATGAAGGAATGTTGATACAATTTCCATTAACCATAATCTGCTTGTGATCTACAATCTGTCTTGCTTCTCTTCTTGTTCTTGCGAAACCAAGTCTGAAAACAACACTATCAAGTCTTGACTCAAGAAGAATCATAAGATTCTCACCGGTCATACCTTTCATTCTATCAGCCTTCTCATAATAATTTCTGAAAGGCTTCTCAAGAACTCCGTAAATAAATTTAGCTTTCTGCTTCTCTCTTAACTGAAGACCATACTCGCTCATCTTTCTATTGGATCTAACTAAAGATCTCTTAGACTTCTTATCGTAACCAAGATACATTGGCTCCATACCAAGTGATCTGCATCTCTTCAATACAGGAACTCTATTGACTGCCATGTAATATTTCCTCCTAAATTATCTAATTGACAAACAAAATAATAACTACACTCTTCTACGCTTAGGTGGACGACATCCATTATGTGGAACAGGAGTAACATCAGTAATACTGAGTACTTCAAGTCCGTTTGCTGCTAATGCTCTGATTGCAGCTTCTCTTCCTGAACCGGGTCCCTTTACCATAACATCTACATATTTTAAGCCATGTACAAGTGCAGCCTTTGTAGCTGTTTCAGCAGCCATCTGTGCTGCATATGGAGTAGATTTCCTTGAACCTCTAAATCCAAGACCACCGGCACTAGCCCATGATAAAGCATTACCTTCAGCATCAGTAAGAGTTACGATTGTATTGTTAAATGATGACTGAATATGTGCCTGTCCTCGTTCAACGTTTTTCTTGACACGTTTCTTTGTTACTTTCTTTGCAACTTTAGCCATTTAAACTAACCTACTTTCTCATAAATATTAATTAATATACAACATTTTTGCTGGAAATATTATTACTGTCTATATAAAACAGCAACTGAATTACTTCTTCTTTCCGGCAACAGTTCTCTTAGGACCCTTACGAGTTCTAGCGTTTGTCTTAGTCTTCTGACCACGAACAGGAAGTCCTTTTCTATGACGGTTACCTCTGTAGCATCCAATTTCCTGTAAACGCTTAATGTTCATAGCAACTTCACGTCTAAGATCACCTTCTACCATGTACTGTGCATCAATAACTTCACTGATTCTCTTAACTTCATCATCTGTTAAGTCTCTGCAACGAGTATCAGGATTAACCTTAGCATCTGCTAAAATCTTTGTAGCTGATGGTCTACCAATACCATATACATAAGTAAGACCAATCTCTACACGCTTGTCTCTTGGTAAATCAACACCTGAAATACGAGCCATTTTTGTTTCCTCTCTTTCGTTAATACATATTGACTGGACCATTCACTATGAATGATCGACCGATAATTTCACGACACCAGTCGTTAAATTATGGTTGTGTCCGACTATAATGACAGTCGGTATCAATTGTAGATGACCCGTTGCTTAGCAATTCAGGTTATCTATAATGTGCAATCCCGAATGACGGTTCGAAATTGCTTTCAGCCGCTTAGCATTAGGATATATTATCCCTGACGCTGTTTGTGTTTAGGGTTCTCGCAGATAACGCGAATCTTACCCTTTCTCTTGATGATTTTGCATTTTTCGCAAATCGGTTTTACTGATGATCTAACTTTCACGTTAAACCCTCCTTTCAAAAAGACCGTTTCATATTTTAACACACCATGTGCAAAATATCAACTATAAACTACAATAACGCAACATTTTATGATTATTCCTAAAAAATCATCTGTATTTATATATTTTTAGGATAAACATACTATTTATTTATCTCTCCAAATAATTCTGCCCTTTGACAAATCATAGGGTGACATTTCAAGAGTTACCTTATCTCCCGGAAGGATTCGGATAAAATTCATACGCAGCTTACCACTGATATGTGCAAGCACTTCATGCTCATTTTCAAGCATTACTCTAAACATGGCATTTGGAAGCTTCTCAATTACAGTTCCTTCAATCTCAATAACATCTGCCTTAGACATTAAATATCCTCCTATTCAATCTACCATCTGTTGAGCGTCAATATTTCCGGCTCACCATCGGTAATCAACACTGTGTTCTCATAATGTGCGGAAGGTAAACCGTCCGCTGCAACAACCGTCCAATCATCATCTAACCACTCAACCTCATAGCTTCCCAGATTAATCATTGGTTCTATTGCCAAAGTCATACCCGCCTGAAGCTTAGGACCTTTTCTTCGCTGTCTGAAGTTTGGTATCTGTGGATCCTCATGTAACTTGGAGCCTATTCCGTGACCTACAAGATCCTCTACTATTCCATAACCGAATTGACTAACATAATCATCAATCGCATTTGATATCTCATAGAGATAACAACCTGGTTTTGCATATTTAATTCCCTCAAAGAAGCTCTGTTTGGTAACCTCCATGAGTTTAAGAACCTGTTCATTGACTGTGCCCACAGTGTGAGTTCTTGCTGCATCCGAATGATACCCCTTATATATAAGACCTGCATCCAGACTAACAATATCTCCATCCTGAAGGATTCTGTTCTTCTTAGGTATTCCGTGAACTACTTCTTCATTAATAGAAACACATATCGAAGCGGGAAAACCGTTATAATTAAGGAAATTAGGTATACATCCCTGTTCACGAATAAGCTTTTCACCGGCTTTATCAATTTCCCAGGTGGAAATTCCTGGCTTGACGAGCTCACCAAGTTTGTTATGAACATACTCGAGACGCTTGCCGGCTTCTCTCATCAATTCTATTTCTCTTGAAGATTTAACTGTAATAGCCATTTTATGCTCCTAAGATGTTTACAATAGCATCAAAAACATCTTTCATATCCATTGAACCGTCAACCTCTTTTAAGATTCCCTTATTATTGTAGTAATCAATAAGTGGCTGAGTCTGCTCATGGTATACAGTAAGTCTCTTCTGTACTGTTTCCGGCTTATCATCATCACGAAGAACAAGCTCACTTCCGCAAGTATCACAAATTCCTTCCTTCTTAGGTGGAATATGCTCAACATGATATGTAGCACCACACTTAAGGCAAGCACGACGTCCTGACATTCTCTTAACAATGTTCTCATCCTTAACATCAACATTGATAGCAAAATCAATCTTGTCGTTTAATTCTGTAACAGCCTTGTCAAGAACCTCTGCCTGTGGAATAGTTCTTGGAAAACCATCTAATACATAACCATTTTTGCAATCATCATTTGCAACTCTGTCAAGAAGAATCTTAACAGTTAATTCATCGGGAACAAGTAATCCCTTATCCATATACTGCTTAGCTTCCATGCCAAGTTCAGTCTGATTCTTTATATTCGCTCTAAAAATATCTCCTGTTGAGATATGTGGAATTCCATATTTATCAGCTATCATTTTAGCCTGTGTACCTTTACCGGCGCCAGGTGCGCCTAACATAATAATCTTCATATTTTTGTCCTCATTATATATAAATTGAATTACACAAAATCAAAAGTAATATACATTAAACAAACAAATAACCATCTTAAGTAAGACGCATCAAGACAAGGCTAAAAGCCTTGTCTTATGCGAATATTAATCATTCAAAAAACCTTTGTAATTTCTAACAAGCATCATTGATTCAACCTGCTTCATAGTTTCAAGAATAACACCTACGATAATGATAAGTGATGTTCCACCAAAGGATACATCAGCTCCAAATATACCATTACAAATGATAGGAATCATTGCTACGATAATAAGGCCAACTGCACCGATGAATACGATGTAGTTAAGAATCTTAGTAAGATACTCGCTGGTAGGCTTGCCGGGTCTGATACCCGGAACAAATCCACCCTGTTTCTTCATGTTCTCAGCAATCTCTAAAGGATTGAAGGTAATTGATGTATAGAAATATGCGAAGAATACAACCAAAACAATGTAAAGGATTGCACCCCATGAATACGCAATATTTCCTTTCTTAAACCAGTTTCCTGAATTAAGACCTGCCATGAATTTGGCAAAAGCACCTGATCCTGAAGAACCAACGAACTGAGAAATAACAATTGGTAACTGCATTAAACTTGATGCAAAGATGATAGGAATAACACCACCTGTATTAACCTTAAGAGGAATATGTGATGACTGTCCACCCATCATTTTTCTTCCCTGTACCTTTTTAGCATACTGTACAGGAATTCTTCTCTCACCACCGTTAAGAACGATTGTAAGAACTACAGTAATCAAAACAATAATAACAATCAGTAGTCCTGCAAAGAATGCTCTTGCAAAACCTTGTCCCTTCATGAATAACTCATACAGTGAAGCGAAATCCTGAGGAATTCTTGAAATAATATTAATAGTAAGTACTATTGAAATACCATTTCCCACTCCATTCTCTGTAATCTGCTCACCAATCCACATAAGGAATGCTGAACCGGCAGTAAGTGCACAAATAACAGTTATTACATTAAGAGCGTTAAACTTGGATAATAATCCCTGATTACCAAATCCGATTGCCATAGCTGATGACTCAATAAGAGCAAGACCAACTGTAACATATCTTGTGATTGACGCAATCTTCTTTCTTCCTTCTTCGCCTTCCTTCTGCATTTCCTCAAGTTTAGGAATTGCAATTGTAAGAAGCTGCATAATAATTGAAGAAGTAATGTAAGGTGTAATATTCAATGCAAATACAGACATATTCAAAAATGAACCACCTGTAAAAGCATCCAAAAAGTTAAATGTATCACCTGTCTGCTGTGCAAACCAGCTAGAGAAATAATTTCTATCAACACCCGGTACAGGTAACTGACAACCAAGTCTGATTACAATTAACATCAAAAATGTAAAAATTAGCTTAGTTCTTATTTCCTTGACTTTAAATGCGTTTTGCAGTGTCTTTAACATTAGATCACCTCAGCTTTTCCACCAAGAGCTTCAATCTTCTCCTTAGCTGATGCGCTGAATGCATTAGCCTGAACCGTAAGCTTCTTAGTTAATTCTCCGTTTCCAAGAATCTTAACGCCATCCTTAGGATTTCTAACGATTCCTGATTCTACAAGAGTATCAACAGTAACTGTTGCTCCGTTATCGAACTTTTCAAGAGCAGACATGTTAATTGCTACGATTTCCTTAGTGTTTCTATTCTTGAAACCTCTCTTTGGAATTCTTCTGTATAATGGCATCTGACCACCTTCGAAACCTATTCTTGGTGCTCCTGAACGAGCCTTCTGACCTTTATGGCCCTTACCGGCTGTCTTACCATTTCCTGAACCGTGTCCACGACCTCTTCTAAAATTATCACTCTGCTTAGCACCTACAGCGGGCTGTAAATTTGATAATTCCATCTTGACACCTCCTATTCTCTATTAAATTTCTTCTACTTTAACTAAATGACAAACCTGCTTGCACATTCCTCTAACTGCATCATTATCAGGAAGCTCTACTGACTTTCCTGTTTTCTTAAGACCAAGAGCAGCAACTGTTGCTCTATGCTTAGGAATGGCACCGATTGTTGATTTAACTAATGTAACCTTGATTTTCTTATCTGCCATCTTACTATCCTCCTTAGCCTAAAATCTCTTCTACGGACTTGCCACGAAGACGAGCTACTTCTTCAGGAGTCTTAAGCTGACTTAAAGCCTCGATAGTAGCCAAAACTACATTCTGCTTATTATTTGAACCAAGTGACTTGGTACGGATATTCTTAATTCCGGCAAGTTCACATACAGAACGAGCAGGACCACCTGCGATAACACCGGTACCTTCAGGAGCTCTCTTAAGAAGAACGTTAGCTCCTCCAAACTTACCACTGAAATCATGTGTGATACTCTTATTCTCATCCAATGCTACAGAAACAAGTCTCTTGATTGCATCTTCCTTACCTTTACGGATTGCTTCAGGGATTTCAGTAGCCTTTCCAAGACCTGCACCAACATGGCCATTTCCGTCTCCGACAACTACTAAAGCAGTGAAACGCATGTTACGTCCACCCTTAACAACCTTTGTTACACGCTTAATGGAAACTACTTTTTCCTGAAGCTCCATGTTGCTTGTATCTATGATCGTACGTTTCATGTCTTTTCTCCCTTCCTAAAATTCTAAGCCAGCTTCTCTGGCTGCGTCTGCTAATGCCTGAATCTTACCCTGATATATAAAGCCGCCTCTATCAAAAACAACTTCCTTAATACCCTTATCAAGAGCCTTCTTAGCGATTACAGTTCCAAGGTATGCTGCTGCTTCAACGTTATTTGTCTTCTCAAGCTCAGCCTTAACATCCTTCTCAAGTGTTGAAGCTGAAACTAATGTATTGCCAACAGTATCGTCGATAATTTGAGCATACATATGATTGTTACTTCTGAACACAGAAAGACGTGGTCTTTCAGCAGTGCCGCTGAAACGGTTACGCATTCTTCTATGTTTTTTAATACGAACTTCTGATCTGGATTTTTTACTAACCATTTTCACACTCTCCTTATCTACTTCTTACCTGTCTTACCAACTTTACGTCTGATTGTTTCATCAGCATACTTGATACCCTTGCCCTTATAAGGTTCAGGTCTTCTCTTATCTCTGATTTCAGCTGCATATTGGCCAACTTTTTCTTTATCAATACCCTTAACAGTAATCTTGTTCTGTCCATCAAGAACAGTCTCGATTCCTTCAGGATCTTCCATCTCTACAGGATGTGAATATCCAAGAGATAATGTAAGCTTCTTACCCTGCTTAGCTGCTCTGTAACCAACACCGTTGATTTCCAGAACCTTCTCATAACCATCAGTAACACCAACGATCATGTTGTTAAGCAATGTTCTTGTCAATCCATGAAGAGCTTTCATTCTCTTCAAATCGTTAGGACGTGAAACTGTAGCTTCTGCGCCCTCAACTTTGATTTCCATTTCAGGTACCATATCTCTTACAAGTGTACCCTTAGGACCTTTTACAGTCACTCTGTTATTTTCTGCAACTTCTACAGTAACTCCTGCAGGAATCGCGATTGGCATTCTTCCTATACGTGACATGCCCGTACCTCCTATTATAATTAAACATTAATGTGTATCTATATTAACAGCAAACCCAAACATTAACTGTTTAGTTTGCATTGCTTCGGACTATAATAAGTCACGAAGCTATCAAACTACCATACGAAGCAGAGAACTTCACCGCCAACACCGGCTTTTCTTGCTTCCTTATCTGTAATTACACCTGTATTTGTAGAGATGATTGCAATACCAAGTCCACCAAGAACCTTTGGAAGCTCATCCTTACCGGCATAAACACGAAGACCTGGCTTAGAGATTCTCTTAATGCCAGTGATGATTTTCTCATTCTTATCTTCACCATACTTAAGTGCGATACGAATAGTCTTGAAACCACCATCTTCAATAACATCATATTTCTTAATGTAACCTTCATTTAAAAGAATTTCTGCAATAGCAAGCTTCATTTTTGATGAAGGAACATCTACTGTATCATGCTTTGCGGTATTTGCATTACGAATTCTTGTAAGCATATCTGCAATAGGATCACTAGTTGTCATTTTGCTTTTTCCTCCTTACTATTTACCAGCTTGCTTTCTTAACGCCTGGTATCTGTCCTTTATAAGCTAATTCACGGAAGCAAATTCTGCAGATTCCGTATTTTCTTAAATATGCATGTGGACGACCACATATTCTGCAACGAGAATATTCTCTTGTAGAGAATTTCTGCTTACGCTGCTGCTTAACCTTCATTGCTGTCTTAGCCATGAACGAATTCCTCCTTCTACTTTGCGAAAGGCATGCCAAACTGTGTTAACAGTTCACGTGCTTCTTCATCTGTGTTTGCTGTTGTAACGAAGATAACATCCATACCTCTAACCTTGTCTACCTTATCATATTCGATTTCAGGGAAAATCAACTGCTCTTTAATACCAAGTGCGTAGTTTCCTCTTCCGTCAAAAGCATTAGGATTAACACCTCTAAAGTCACGAACTCGAGGCAATGCAAGGTTAACAAGACGATCAAGGAACTCGTACATCTTCTCACCACGGAGAGTAACCTTACAACCAATTGCCATACCTTCTCTGATTTTGAAGTTAGCTACGGCATTCTTGGCACGTGTGATTACTGCCTTCTGACCTGAAATTGTTTCAAGGTCTTTAACAGCTGATTCCAATACTTTTGCATTATCTTTTGCTTCGCCAACACCCATATTGATAACGATCTTATCAAGCTTGGGTACCTGCATAACGTTTTTATATTCGAACTTCTTGATCATTCCATCAACGATCTGATCTTTGTATAAATCTTTGTATCTACTCAACTTACCGGTCCTCCTCTCCTTGATTAATCTATTACATCTCCGGTTGTCTTTGCGTAACGAACCTTCTTACCATCTACGGTCTTAAATCCGATTCTGGTTGGCTTATCCTTGTAAAGGTACATAACATTTGATGCATCGATAAATGCTTCCTTCTCAACGATACCACCATTCTGGTTAGCTACTGAAGGCTTTGTGTGCTTCTTAACCATGTTGATACCTTCTACTAAAACCTTGCCATTCTTCTTATCGGTAGAAAGAACTGTTCCAGTTGCTCCTACGTCCTTACCGGCAATAACTTTAACCTTATCGCCTTTTTTAATCTTCATAGTTGCCATTCTTCTACCTCCTATAATACTTCCGGAGCGAGAGAAACTATCTTCATAAACTGCTTATCACGAAGCTCTCTGGCTACGGGTCCAAATATACGTGTTCCTCTAGGAGTCTTGTCGTCTTTGATAATAACCGCTGCATTCTCATCAAATCTGATATAGGAACCATCTTTACGACGAGCACCCTTAACAGAACGAACAACTAGGGCTTTAACAACATCACCCTTTTTAACAACGCCGCCTGGTGTTGCATCTTTAACAGTAGCAACAATAACATCGCCAATGTTTGCATATCTTCTTGTAGAGCCGCCCATAACTCTGATGCAAAGAAGTTCTTTAGCTCCTGTGTTATCAGCAACCTTAAGTCTGCTTTCCTGCTGTATCATGCTTTTATCTCCTTCTTTATTTAGCCTTCTCTACGATTTCAACAAGTCTCCATCTCTCATGCATTGAAAGAGGTCTAGGTTCCATAACCTTAACTGTATCACCCTTCTTGCACTCGTTGTTCTCATCATGTGCCTTTAACTTGTATGTCTTCTTTACGATTTTCTTGTAGAGAGGATGCTTAACATGATTCTCAACGGCTACAACAATGGTCTTATCCATTTTATCGCTTACTACCTTACCGGTACGAGTCTTTCTTAAATTTCTTTCCATTGTCTACTCCCTTCTACGCCTCAGCCTTAGCCTTTTCAGTAATAGCTGTCTGAATTCTTGCGATATTCTTTCTAACCTCTTTGATTCTGCTGGTATTATCAAGCTGATTCGTTGCGTTCTGGAATCTAAGATTGAAAAGTTCTTTCTTTGCTGCTACAAGATCTTCTGCTAATTCAGCATTGCTCTTGCCCTTTAATTCTTCATTGTATTTATTAATTTTCATTAGATGCACCGCCTTCCAAGTCTGCCTTAGAAACAATCTTACATTTGCATGGAAGCTTATGTGTAGCCAAACGTAATGCTTCTCTTGCTGTTTCCTCAGGAACACCTGCAATTTCAAACATTACACGTCCCGGCTTAACAACTGCTACCCAATACTCAAGTGTTCCTTTACCGGAACCCATACGAGTTTCAGCAGGCTTTGCTGTTACAGGTTTGTCAGGGAAGATTTTAATCCATACCTGACCACCACGCTTAATATAACGAGTCATGGCAATACGGGCTGCCTCTATCTGGTTAGACTTAATCCAACATGGTTCTGTGGCAACAATACCATATTCACCATAGGTTAATGTATTACCCTTAAGTGCTTTTCCTCTCATAGTACCGCGGAACTGCTTACGTCTTTTAACTCTCTTTGGCATTAACATTATTTATCGCTCCCTTCCTTTGCCTTAGTTGGAAGTACTTCGCCTTTGTAAATCCAAACCTTTACGCCGACCTTACCATAAGTGGTATCAGCCTCTGCGAAGCCATAGTCAATATCAGCTCTCATTGTCTGAAGTGGAATAGTTCCATCGCTGTAAGACTCTCTACGAGCCATATCAGCACCACCAAGACGTCCTGAAACAGATGTCTTAATACCAAGTGCTCCAGCCTTAAGTGATCTTGTCATTGCTGACTTCATAGCCTTTCTGAATGTTACACGGTTTTCAAGCTGCTGTGCAATATTCTCTGCTACAAGCTGAGCATCCTTATCAGGTCTCTTGATTTCCTTAATATCAACAACGAGCTTCTTGTCTGTAAACTTCTGAAGTTCTTTCTTGGTTACTTCGATTTCCTGTCCGCCCTTACCAATAATGATACCAGGCTTAGCAGTGAAAATAATAACCTTTACTCTGTCAGATGCTCTCTCGATTTCGATTTTAGAAACACCTGAATTGTTTAACTTTTTCTTAAGGTATGTTCTGATGTTGTAATCTTCTACTAAGTAATCAGCAAAATCTTTATCAGCATACCACTTAGAATCCCAATCCTTAATAACACCGACTCTCAGGCCGTGAGGATTAACTTTCTGTCCCATTTTGCTCCTCCTATTTCTCGTCAAGCACTACTGTAATATGGCTCATTCTCTTCTCGATTCTATAAGCTCTACCCTGTGCTCTTGGTCTTACACGCTTCATTGTAGGTCCTTTGTTAGCATAACACTCTGCTACATAAAGATTATCAACATTCATACCACTGTTGTTCTCAGCATTAGCAACAGCCGACTCTAATAACTTCTTAATAATGCTTGATGCATATCTTGGATTGTAGGTTAAAATACCAAGTGCTGTCTGCACATCCTTTCCTCTGATAGCATCCAATACAAAACATGCTTTCTGAACAGATACTCTAGCATAAGATAGCTTTGCTGATGGTCTTGTATCCTTGTTCGCATTTCTTTCTCTTTTAATCTGGGATCTATGTCCTTTTGCCATGGATGAAACCTCCTTTCAAACTATCCTATTATCTTACTTTAGATTTCTTCTCGTCTTTTCCATGTCCTCTGTAAGTTCTTGTTGCAACGAACTCACCAAGCTTATGTCCAACCATATCCTCTGTAACATATACAGGAACATGCTTTCTTCCATCGTGAACAGCAATTGTATGTCCAACGAATGAAGGGAAAATAGTAGAACGACGTGACCAAGTCTTGATTACCTGCTTATCATTAGCAGCGTTCAATGCATCAACTTTTTTCAATAAACTTGCATCAGCGAATGGTCCTTTTTTAAGTGATCTTGCCATTGTTTTTCTCCTCCTATCAACTACTTGATTGTCTTGCCGTCTCTACGTCTTACAATCATCTTATTAGACTTATTATTTTTCTTTCTAGTCTTAAGACCAAGTGCAGGCTTGCCCCATGGTGTACATGGACCGGGACGTCCGATTGGAGCACG
>JAZQOI010000031.1:0-10319 GCA_045627745.1 Lachnospiraceae bacterium
TGACCCGCCAAAACATGAAAAAGTAGCCATTTTTTGCAGAAAAATGAGCGGATTTTGAATGTTTTGAGGATTTCGAGAGCTCGTAGAGCGGAGAAATCCGGTATCGTTGGGGGCAAAATACCTTTTGACCCTGGTATCATATAATTAAAAACTCCTGAGCGACTGATTTTGGTGCATTGTTGTAGGCAATTTATAAATCAGCATGGCAGGAGTTTTTTTGTTAATAATTTTTTTCTTTAAAGTTGCTGTGAAATGTGATATACTATTGAGATTGTGAGACTCTGTGGCTTGATAGGGAGTCAAAAGTAGACTGAGATAAAGGCTATGGATGACAGAAAATTGATGAGCAGATTTTAAGAAAAGGAGTAGAAAAATGGCAGCACAGGTAGTAGCGGTAATAATTTTTGTTCTTATGTTTGGACTGATTGTTACTGAAAAAATTGAGAGACAGTGGGCATCCCTGGGATGTGGCTTGTTGATGATTGTTTTTGTTTTTGGTTTATGTATGCATTCAACTTCAGCAATCTGGGAAACCCTTAATTTTAGTCAGATTTTCACCAAGGATTTCTGGATAGTTAGCTCCGCAGGTGAGGAAGCTTCCACAGGAATTAACTGGGCAACTATTATATTTATTGCCGGAATGATGGTTATGGTTGAAGGAATGGGACATTCCGGATTTTTCAGATGGTTGTGCCTTAAAATAGCCAAAATCGTTAAATATAGAGCACTTCCTATTCTTATTACGTTTATGATTATGTCTTTTGTACTTGCTATGTTCATTGACAGTATTACAGTTATTCTGTTCCTGGCAGCAGTTACTGTAGAGTTGGCTCAGCTTCTTGGATTTTCTCCGGTTCCTGTTATCCTGGCAGAAATATTCTGTGCTAACTTAGGCGGTAGTGCAACAATGTGTGGTGATCCACCAAATATTATTATTGGAACATCTCTTGGATATTCCTTTGGCCAGTTCGTAGTAAATACCGGTTTGTGTGCTGTTATTTCGCTTGTTGCAGTTGTTATTTATTTTTATCTTGTATTCAGAAAACAGTTGTCAGAATCAGACAGCGCCAAAAAGGAAGGAGTTACATATCCTGATCCTTCAAGCGCTATTGAAAACAAGAAGGATTTTACAATAAGCTGTATTATTTTTGGTATTGCAATTATTCTTCTTGTAACACATGCATCAACAGGACTTACTGTTGCTACAATCGGTCTTTTTGTTGCTATTGTGACTTTGCTTACATCCGGAAAGATTGCGCCTACTCTTCTTAAAAAGGTGGATTACAAGACGTTATTATTCTTTATTGGTCTGTTTGTTGTGGTTGGTGGACTTGAGCAGACCGGTATCCTTGAGAAAATAGCTGATTTCATTGCTAAAATCAGTGGCGATAATGTTATGTTAATGATTGCAATTATTCTTTGGATCTCTGCAATTGCCAGTGCTTTTGTTGATAATATTCCTTTCGCTGCAACGATGATTCCTGTAATTAAATCTTTGGCTGAAACAACGGGTCTTGATTTGACAGTGCTTGCATGGACTCTTGCGCTGGGAACGGATATTGGTGGTTCTGCAACTCCTATTGGTGCATCCGCTAATGTTGTCGGTATTTCAATAGCGCAGAAAAACGGACATTTTATTGGATGGGGCAAATACTGCAAGATTCTTGCACCTGCAACAGTTATTGTTATAGTAATATGTATGCTTTGCATTTACGTTAGATATTTTTAATAGTAACCTTTAAACAGCTATTAAGCTTCCCCCGGTTTTTAGAAATCGGGGGATTTTTTTATTATTATATATGTATTTATATTGTTATTTGTAGTATAATATTTGTGTTTACTCTATTAATTCATCGGTATATTTATCTGCATCATAGCTATGGATTATTAGATATAAATATTATGATTTTGCGGAAAGGTTTATCTGTTTTCAGATGTTGATTATATGAAGAAGAGGATTCTTGTTGTATGCCTTATGGCTGCACTTATAATTACAAGTCTTACATTTACTCCATTTGCTGAGGAGTTGAATCTTGATGAGGTTGATTTGCTGGATACTGAGTATGATTTTAACGGTGATTCTTCTAATGATGATAACGATGTTCCGATGCTCATTGATGAAGGTGACACCTTGTCGGTAGCTGAGGAGGATTTACTGGTGACTTCCACAGAGGACTTGTTAGTGGATACAGAGGAGAGCGAAGAAGAGGAAGAGTATGTTCCGGATGAGCCTGAGAATGTGGTGGATGAAGATGATGACGGATATTACGAGCCTGAGATTCGCTATTATGATGATGAACCCTTTGACGCTTCATATATAACGGGGGAGGGTACAGACAGAATTAAGAAGGTTATTATTGCTTATGCACAGTCTCTTGGCGGAACCTTCAGAAGCCCATATTACAAGGGTGGAAACGCAGTTGCAATTCAGTGCTGTGCATACGTTAATCAGGTATGGAAGCATGTTTTTGGCAAAGACATATATGATTCAGGTATCATGACAACCAACTCACATGAAGGTGAGACTATTTACAACTTCCTTACCAGAACCGGTGCCAGAGCCGGAGATATTCTATATGTAAGATATTGGAAGGTCAGCAAGAATAAATGGTCTTCACATTTTATGATTTTGCTTGATTATGATGAAACCGGTGTATATGTTACCGATGGTTACGAAACAGACGATGGTGTGTTCCTTGTATGGCGTATTGATAAAAAGGCTATTTACAGTCAGTCTAATTTCTTTAAGACTACAGGTAGTGACAGAGATAAGAAGGGAAGCATGCATTACTCCGGAATGGACGGAAGCTTCTTTAAGCTGTATCGTATGAGCCAGGAGGAATGGTGTACAGTAGCTAATTCTGATTATGATGCATATGCGTCTGATCCTTATGTACAGTCATGTATGATTAAGACCTGTAGAAGTAAGGGAACATATACAGTCAATGCAGTTGTTCATTCTACTAACGGACTTGATTCGGTTCAATTCCCTGTATGGACTGTTGCTAACGGACAGGATGACCTGAACGAGAATTATGATACGGACGAAGCCGCAAGTGGAACTATTGAAGATTTGGGAGATGAATTATACAAAGTCACATACACTGTAGATATTGCAGACCATAATAATGAGACCGGTAATTATATGACCGAAATGGTCATGAAGGATTCTGAGGGTGTGATTATGAAATATGAGTGTTCTGCTGTAAATATGGATGGAGTAGTAGGCGGAACCTGTGTTGATTTTATTCCCTGGTCCATTGAATAATCCTGAATATATAGTATTTCAATGTGAATAAGAATTGTCTATTGTATAAGTATACATCACCATATCTAGTGTGATGTATACTTATTATTTTGTTTGGATTAAGGAGGAGCTTCTAATGGAAGAATTAAAGGTATATGCATCAAGAATATGTGAACTGGCAGGTAAGGACAAGGAGTTTTGTGAAGAATTTGTCAGAAGGTTAGAGGATTCGGAATTACTTAGGGAGGAATTTCTATACTATATTAAAAATCAGGATTTCCTGTGCAAAATGAATATTTGCGGTATTACCGTAACTGATATTCTTGTATGGCAGGTTGATAAGTTTAAGTCCGGCCTGGATGAGGGGAAATTTGCATTGAAATATGACCCAAGTACCATGGTTCTTATGGCATTTTACGCCATGTATGATGTAGAAAAAAATCCCGAGGAGTATCTGGAGAATTTTAGAACGGTAACAGGTACTGATTATGAAAATAAATTTAACTGATATATCTTTTAAAAGCAAAATCCTTATGGTATGATTTTTACCGTGAGCTTTTAAAGAAAGTATTTGGGGAGAAATAATTAATGAATGCACAGGAATACAGAGATGCCCTTAAGAAAAGGACTATTAATAAGAATAATGAAGCAAATGAGGAAAATATAGGGCATAAGGAACCTGTAAAGAACGCTCCCGTCAGGCAGAATCAGTCAGCACCACAGGGAGAGCCAAGGGAAAGAATGCAGAGAAAACCGGTTAAGCCTGTTGATAGAGAGATGGCACCGCAGGAAAGAATGCAGAGAAAGCCCGTAAAGCCTGTTGATAGAGAGATGGCACCGCAGGAAAGAATGCAGAGAAAACCGGTAAAGCCTGTCAATAAAGAGGCAGCACCGCAGGAAGGAATGCAGAGAAAGCCCGTAAAGCCTGTCAATAAAGATTCAGTACCACAGGAAAGAATGCAGAGAAAGCCCGTAAAGCCTGTCAATAAAGAGGCAGCACCACAGGAAAGAATGCAGAGAAAGCCCGTAAAGCCTGTCAATAAAGAGGCAGCACCGCAGGAAAGAGTACAGAAAAAATCTGCGAAGCCTGTAAATAAGGAAAAGAAACAGGAAGAGAATATACAGGGAAAGCCTGTATCGAAGGATAGTAAGAAGCCGATTTTAAAAAAGAAAGTATCTTCTAAGGAAAAACCTACTGAGGATTTAAAGCAAAGTGAAGTTGCTTTAAAGAATAATACGAAAAACAATATAAAGAATAATGAGATAAATAACGTAAAAAATAATGATAAGCAGTCGGCTAATGCTAACAATCAGGGGGCAATTTCTCAGGACGAGACAACCAAAAAGACTATTAGTATAGCGATTATATGTGTTGAAGCAATAGTTCTTATTATTTTTATATGTGTGATAATTAATCTTAAGAATAAAATATCAAACAAGGATTTTGATTTAGAAGCAGAAGGAATTGAAACAACTATTGAGGATGAAGCTGGAGAAACTGAAGCAAGCGAAGATTCAGAAGCAGTTGTAGCGGATGAAACCGGGGATGAAGCACTAGAGGCTTCGGAGGATATACTTCTTGATGACAGTAATACAGAAATTGCCGACTCTGTTAATGTTGATAATGACAATTTCTCGCTGACCTGCTCCAATGTTACAGTTACCCTTGATGATTCCGGTAATCCGGCAGCACTTATTTATTTTTCATTTATGAATAAGACGGATTCACCACATGCTATGTCAGAGATTTTCCCACCATCTGTAACCCAGGGGGGAGAAATGTGTGAAACCTTTGCGTCAATGGAAACCTATCCTGATGAATTCTATAATAAGGATACAGAGATTCAGCAGGGAGAAAGCATTAACTGTTGCTATGCTGTATCGCTTAAGGATGCTGTAACGCCTATAGTTCTTACTATTCATGATAACTATGAAAAGTTTGTTGATATAGGAAGAGAAGAAATACCTATTCAATAATTTATTAAAAATCTTGTTTTGACATTTTTATCAAGTGTGGTATTATTAAAAAGTTAAGTTTATGTAGATTCGTTTATATAAGGGAGATATGTTATGAGAATGCGTAAGAAAGACAGGATGAAAATTTTACTTGTATCTGTAGTGGCATTTGTTTTGGTTATTATCATTGCGGTTGTGATTTTTTTGTTAAAGTCACTTAAGACACTTGATTCACTTTCATTGTCACCTGATTTTGCTGATACGGAGCTGGATGTTAATCAGGACTATACCTTTAGTCTGGATGCAAGCCCGAGCAGAGCTAATATTAAGTCGCTTGAGTATGTGGTAGATGATCCTACAGCTACTCTTAATAAAGGCGAGGATGAGAATACAGTAGTTCTTCATACAGGAGCTGAGGGTTCGTTAACTGTATATGTTAAAAAGTCCAAGGTTGAAAGTAATCATTTAACCTTCCAGGTTGTTGATATGACAAAGCGTGCTGAGGAACAGGCAGCAGCAGCGGCAGAGGCAGAAGCACAGGCAGCAGCAGAGGCAGCGGCACAGGCAGAAGCTATGGAGGCAGCAGAGGAAAGCGTTGAATATGCTATGGTTACAAAGGAATCTGTACGAATGAGAGCAGAGCCTAATACAGATTGTGAGATTGTAAGAACCTGTGATATAGGTGAGGCTTATCCTAGGATTGAAGAAGTAGATGACTGGACTAAGGTAGATTTCGAAGGTCGTGAATGTTATATTAAGACAGAGTTTATAAAGATTGTTTCTGAGGAAGAGGCCAATACAGCCAAGGCTGAGCTTGAAGCAGATGCTGAAACCAAGAAGGTTGAAGAAGAGGCTGAGAAGAAGAAGGCTGAAGAAACAAAGAAAGAAGAAAAGAAAGAAGAAAAGAAAGAAGAGAAGAAGGAAGAACAGCCGGCAGCAACTACTACTGTGCAGCCCACTCCCGCTGAGCCTGTTGCTCAGGCGCCTGTTGTTGAACAGCCTCCTACACCTACACCTGCTCCCGTACCTGCCGGAACAGTTCAGTGTAGATGTTCAGATGGAACAGGTACCTTTACGAAGGCTGAGTATGATTATTTTGTAGCAACATGGAGCTATACAGGACAGGTTGAAGAAATGATTTCGCATCATTCAGAAGGTGAGCTTCATACATTATATAACAATACTCATTAAATAGATTTGAATGTATTTGGTTGATAAAGAAAGCTTCGGTATATATAATCGGAGCTTTTCTTTATTATTGGAAAAGAATCTAATTTGCTTGCAAATATGTGAGATTTGAGAAGTCCGGTATCGTTGGGGGCAAAATACCTTTTGACCCCAACATCATGAAATAAGGAAAAGGATAGTAGCTGTGAATATACTTAATGTGGAACATGTATATAAGAGTTTTGAAAATAGAGAATTGTTACATGATGCAAATGTAGGAATTTCTGATAAGGATAGAATAGGAGTTATAGGAATTAACGGTACAGGAAAATCAACCCTTCTGTCTATTATAGCCGGAACACTTGAACCGGATGAGGGGAAGGTTATTCGCAGTAACTCATTAAAAATATCCTATCTTCCTCAAAATCCGGTTTTTGATGAAAATATTAGTATTCTGGAAAATGTAGTATCGGGAATATCAGGTAAGGAAGAGCATTGGGATGTAACAGGTGAAGCAAAAGCATTGCTTAATCGTTTTGGAATTGATGATGTAAATGTTAAGCCTGACATATTATCAGGTGGACAGAAAAAAAGAGCAGCTTTGGTATCTACTATTCTTACGCCTTCGGATATTTTAATACTTGATGAGCCTACCAACCACCTTGACCATGCAATGATAGAATACCTTCAGGAGTATCTTAATGCCTATACAGGAGCAATTCTTTTGGTTACTCACGACAGATATTTTCTGGATTCTGTTACTAACGTTATTCTTGAGATAGATAGAGCCGGATTATACAGATATGAAGCTAATTATTCGGGATATTTGTTATTAAGACAGGAACGTATTGACAGCGCAAAGGCTACAGAACGTAAAATGGCTGCTCTTTATAAAAAGGATCTTGCATGGATTCAACGGGGGGCAAGGGCAAGAAGCACCAAGCAGAAGGCGCATATTCAGCGTTTTGAGGCCTTAAGGGATAGAGATAAGCTGGTTGAAGACAGACAGGTAGAAATGCAGTCTATCGGCTCAAGGCTGGGTAATAAAACAATAGAGTGTAATGGAATAAAGAAGGGATATAAGGATAAACAATTATTCCGTGACTTTACATATATATTTGGTAAGCTTGACAGAATAGGTATTGTGGGCAAAAACGGATGCGGCAAATCCACTCTTCTTAAGACAATTCTTGGTATTGAAAAGCCGGATGAAGGCAGTGTTGAAATAGGAACTACCGTAAATATCGGATACTTCAGTCAGGAAAGTAAGGAGCTTGGAAATGAGGGGCGTGTTATTGATATTGTAAAAGATGTAGCAGAATATATTCCTACAAAGGAGGGACCTGTTTCTGCGTCACGTATGTGTGAAAATTTCCTCTTTGACAGTAATATGCAGTATACTCCCGTAGCTAAGCTGTCAGGTGGCGAGAGAAGGCGTTTAAGCCTTCTTAAGATACTAATGGGGGCGCCTAATGTATTAGTACTTGATGAACCTACCAATGACTTGGATATTCAGACACTACAGGTACTTGAGGATTATCTTGATACCTTTCCGGGAATAGTAATTGTAGTCAGCCATGACAGGTATTTTCTTGACAGAGTAGTTACCAGAATTTTCAGCTTTGAACCTAACGGAACAATAAGACAAAGTGAAGGTGGTTACAGCGATTATTACGAGCGTGATTTTGCTTCAGTCATAGAAGAAAAGAATGGATTAAAAGGTACAATAAAGAGTACAGATAACAAGGAGCCTGCAACTATATGGAAAAAGCCTAAGGAGAAAAAGAAGCTGTCATACAATGAACAGCGTGAGTATGATTCCATTGAAGGTGAAATAGAAAAACTGGAGGAGCTTTTAGCACAAATAGATGCTGATATGGTAACATATAGTACAAGCTATTCAAAGCTCGCGGAATTAAGTGAAAAAAAGGAAGAAACGGAAAGCTTGCTTGAAGCTAAGCTTGAAAGATATGTGGAGCTTCAGGATATGGTAGAAAGCTTTGGACAATAATTTGGGGTGAATTTATGAATAAAAAGATGATTGTTATAGCAGGTACAAATGCATCAGGTAAAAGCGGACTTGCAATAGAGCTTGCTAAGAAATATTCAGGACGTGTTGTATCTGCTGATTCAAGACAGGTATTTAAGGGCCTTGACTTAGGCTCCGGTAAAGTCACAAGTGAGGAAATGCAGGGAATACCTCACTATCTTATAGATGTTGCTTTGCCTAATGACTTTTTCTCTCTGTCCGATTATCAGAAGAAGGCATATACAGCTATAGATGAATGTCTAAAGGACGGTGTTTTGCCCTTTCTTACAGGTGGTACAGGCCTGTATATTAATTCTGTTGTTGATGGATATAAGCTTAATACTTCCGCCCCTGATATGGAGCTTAGGAAGGATATTGAGGCAAAGTCAACTGAGGAGCTAATAGAAATAATAGGTAAAAATGCACCTGCTCGTCTTAAGGAGCTTGATCTTAAAAATAAGCGTCGTCTTGAAAGAGCTGTTGAAAAGATTATGGCAGGAGATATAAATGAAAACCCCTCTGAACCTTTATATGATACTCTGGTGCTTGGTGTTACCTGGCCAAGAGAGGTTCTTTATGAACGAATAAAGGTCCGCCTTGATAAGCGTCTTGAGGAGGGTATGATTGACGAGGTAAGGAATTTGAGAAGTAATGGTGCAACAGATGAATTTTTATATAAGCTGGGGCTTGAATACAGATATATTTTAATGTATCTAAGAGGTGATTTTAAGGATTATGACAGCTTCTATAATAAGCTGTTTATGGAGATTCGTCATCTTGCCAAGGAGCAGATGACCTGGTTTAGAAAACGAAAGGATATGCATTGGATTGATATGCAAAGGGATCCCTTTGGTGAAGCTGTTCAATTAATTGATGAATTTTTATGTGTTCAATTAATTGATGAATTTTTATGTTGACATTTTTGCAATTGATGTGGTATTATATTTTGGCAGTTTGAATTGCATAGGGGATTGGTCAAATGGTATGACAGAAGTCTCCAAAACTTTTAGCGGGAGTTCGATTCTCTCATCCCCTGTTTAGAAGCCTGATTTTACTGATGTTTCTCAAGGATGGTACTCAAAAGTACTCACAAAAGTACTCACGAGACTATTACGAAAGGAGAAATGTTTAATCTGGTCAAAAAAGAAGAATGCTTTTGCATTCTTCTTTTTGTATTAAGCAAAAGAAAAAATATGATTATTGGAAAAATCAAGATGCCAGGATACTGGGAAAACTATAGAGATCTTTTGCATGATTATTATTGGGAAAGGAAACACGCTGTTCTGGTCTGCCAAATATGTGGTCAGAAATAGGCACCGTTTATTACTTATATCGGATCTAAGAGCGCCGGATGGGTAAGAGTCCGTGGGCGATATGGCGGATTCATCTGTCATCAGTGCTATGGGCATGGAATGTGCATGACACATGAAGGTTTGGATGAACTGAAGGATATGGTTAAAGAGAGAAACGAGGAAACGGACAGGATGATATTAAGGTATAAAATGAGTCATCCGTGGGTGAGAGTAAAAGAATATTAGAAGATAAAATAGGAGCAGAGCTCCTATTTTTTGATGGTGTATCCGATAAGTTTGTTTTACTTGTTCTCGGTTTTTTTCGTTTTCTAGGTTTTTATATGTAAAATGAGGCTAATTGCGCTCTTTTTGAAGAGAATGGGTCAAAAAAGAGAGAAGATGAGAATAAATAGGAAGAAATACTTGGCTCGGTTTTATTTGCTAATTATAAATGAAGAAGAGTTCATAAAAATAAATGAAAATGTGTTACAATTTACTAGGAAAGTATCAGATTCAGAGCAGTTAAATAGAGCAGATTTATAGATAACCTAAATCTGCTCTGAATGTGATTCTTTCCAATTGTACCAATTCGCGGAATCGAAGCCAGTACATGGAAATTGTATGTGTT